>NZ_JAWRYM010000070.1:0-1650 GCF_046534555.1 Bacillus sp. SIMBA_074
CACATCCATCAACTTAAGGATTTAGACTATTCTTAAACTTAAAAGCACGTTACTATTCTCTTATGTTAATGAGAAAGGGTGACGTGCTTTTTATGAATATGCATCAAAAACAAGAGCTGTCTTTATTTGCCGAAGAGTTATATCGATATATGTCTCCCGCTACACTTAATCAATTAGCTATAGAAGCAGGTGGAATGAAACGAAAACGTAAGTGCCATGGGCACCATTTTTTATCTTTGTGTGTATGGTTAAATCAACAAATCGCTACAACCTCTCTTACTCAACTTTGTAGTCAATTAGAAACTTCAACAGGAATTTTATTAAGTCCTGAGGGACTGAATCGACGATTTAACTCGGCTTCTGTAGCCTTCTTTCGAAATGTATTTACTACACTTCTACAAGCTAAAATTGGAGGGTCATCTACAATTTCTCATTCTCTTTCTGCTTACTTTGAGCGGATTCGCATCCTTGATTCTACAACCTTTCAAGTTCCAGATCGATTCGCAGCTACTTATCCTGGTGCCGGAGGCTGTAGTCATACAGCTGGTGTGAAAATTCAATTAGAGTATGACTTGTTGAGTGGAGAGTTTTCTGATGTGAAAATTGAACCAGGAAAACGAAGTGATCAGGCATATGGGGCGACTCGAATGGACATGACACAAAAGAATGAACTATATATTCGTGACTTAGGGTATTTTCGTTTACAAGACTTTAAATCGATCCAAGATAAGGAAGGGTATTATTTATCGCGTCTTAAATTACCAACTAAAATATATAGAAAAGAATTCGAAACAGTGGTATTTAAAACAAAACCTGCTCAATTGAGACCGGTATATATACAAATCCATTTGGAAGACATCATGAACCAATTACAACCTGGCCAAGTGTATGAATTACATGATGTATATGTAGGGAGCAAAGACAAACTACCCACTCGCATTGTGGTTTATAGATGTACAGAGGAGCAAAAACAGAAACGTCTACATGATCGAGCTATTCGTGAAAAGAAAAAAGGGATTACATATACAGAGCGTACGAAACTTTTACAAGGAATTACGGTATATATGACAAACATTCCTACGGAATGGGTACCGAAAGAGAAAATCTATGATTTATATTCACTGCGTTGGCAAATTGAGCTGTTATTTAAAATATGGAAATCTTGGTTTCGAATTCATCGTTGTAAATCTATTAAACAAGAGCGATTAGAATGCCACCTTTATGGACAACTCATTAGTATCCTATTATGTTCTTCTACTATGTTTAAAATGAGAGAACTCCTGTTACGTAAGAAACAGAAAGAACTAAGTGAATATAAAGCGATGTACATAATTAAAGATTATTTCTTACTTTTTCATCAAGCACTACATAAAAACACCCAAGAATTATCAAAGATCCTCCTTCGTCTGTTCAACCTCCTACAGCGAAACGGACGAAAATCTCACAGATATGAGAAAAAAACAGTCTTTGATATTTTAGGTGTTGTGTATGAGTATACCACTTCTGCCCATCAGATAGCATAGCGAAAAATTTGAAACCCGTCAGGGTTTATTTGATGTGCCTACTTTTATAACATCTATACAAGATAATAAAAAACTACGTGGAAAGACCGCATTTTGTATAAAAATATACGTTAAGTTGATGGATGTG
>NZ_JAWRYM010000367.1:0-283 GCF_046534555.1 Bacillus sp. SIMBA_074
GAGGTCAGCGCGGTCGCTGCGCACGTCTCCCTGTCGGAAAGCCAGCTGCGGAGACGTTCTCTCCATGCGGCCGGGCTCAGCCCGAAAGTGCTCCAGCGAACGCTGCGCTTCCAAGCGTTCCTCGCCCTCGCTCAAGCCGGCGCCACAGCGACCGGCAGACGCGGCGCCGACGGGATCGCGAGCATCGCCGTCGACGCCGGATACGCGGATCAGGCGCACCTGAACCGAGAGTGCCTCCGCTTGACCGGGCTCACCCCCAGCCGCCTGCTCCATGGGGATGTCG
>NZ_JAWRYM010000368.1:0-283 GCF_046534555.1 Bacillus sp. SIMBA_074
CTATGTTGTTGTCAGCCTCATTACCAGTGGAATGAGCTATCTGCATAATGGATCGTTAGTGACCATGCCTCTTTATTTCCTCCTGCTGGCCTTTTTCATGGTGCTTGTCAGTAGAAGGCTGAACATGAGGGCTCAAGCGAAGATCTAAACAAATAAGGCAGTGGTAGTTCGGACAAGACAAAAAAGTCCGAGACTGCCGCTGCCTTTATTTAGCTTTTGAGCCCATTAACAGATTCATTCCAAATTTGGCGATTCCAGACTCCGCCCAAATCTTTTCGAGACG
>NZ_JAWRYM010000369.1:0-282 GCF_046534555.1 Bacillus sp. SIMBA_074
CAGAGGTCGTTCGATTTCAAGACAGTAGCCCAACGCGTCAGCAGGGTGCTCAACTCCCGCCGCCTTATCGATGTCTCTCCCACCTGGCTTGTAAAGCGTCTGCTCAAAGGCCGCAATGGTTTCTCGACACGTTTCGTTGACGTAGAGCCGAATTTGGCCGGAGGCCGACATTAGCATCGAGTTCACCGCATTCACCCTGTCTGAAATGGGCGGGTGTTTGCGCTTAAACTTGATCCGCTTGAAGCCCCGATCCCTAAAGATGTCGATGTCCGTTTCGCCCCT
>NZ_JAWRYM010000370.1:0-282 GCF_046534555.1 Bacillus sp. SIMBA_074
ACTGAAATGGAATTGGGAGACACCCCCTGCCATGCGAAAAGATGAAACGATTGTATATGTGGACAAGCAAATAGGACAACATGCGCCGCGATGGATGTTAAATCAACCGGTTGCTCGAATGACCAACGGTCTTTTCGTGCGCTGGCTTCTTCACGATCAGAAAGTACAAGGGGCCATTCTTTTGCGACAGCCAGATCGAGACTTATACGCTTGGGAGAAGGTCGCTATTGAACAAAGCGCTGCTTTGTTGTCACTCGAGATGGAACGCCAACGTACGGTGAG
>NZ_JAWRYM010000371.1:0-282 GCF_046534555.1 Bacillus sp. SIMBA_074
TGCGTCCCCCGAATACCAAGCAGTTCCTTCTTCGGCAAATGTGTGATCTCTTTCCCTTCGAAATTCACCTTGCCCCCCACTATTTTACCTGGAGGATTCGGGATCAGCCCCATAATTGCTTGTGCTGTTACACTTTTTCCACAGCCGCTCTCGCCAACAATCGCGACCGTTTCACCTTTGTCTACATGAAAGGAAACACCGCGCACAGCCTGGACTTCCCCACCGTACGTCTTGAAGTTCACTTTTAAATTCTCGATTTCTAGCAAATGCTGCTTCATCGTT
>NZ_JAWRYM010000372.1:0-282 GCF_046534555.1 Bacillus sp. SIMBA_074
ATGGCAAAATTGAACTCACCGGCAGCGATGAATTCAAGGCGTTTGCCATAAACGTCATTGTAAATAACGGGCTGCAGGTCAGCATGAAAAACCCAAGCCAGCAGCTTGCACTTGAGGAGGCTAAGCGGTTAGCCGGGCAGCCTGCAGCAGTCCCGGATATGGTCAGGGGGGAGCCGGTCGCAGCACCCGTAACCGCCGCTGCCAGCCCGGTACCGCCTGCTACTCCGGTAGCGCAACCTGTAACAGCTGCCAGCCCGGAAACGCCGGCTGTGCCGGTGTCAG
>NZ_JAWRYM010000373.1:0-282 GCF_046534555.1 Bacillus sp. SIMBA_074
GTATAATAGCTCGTTATGAAACAGAATGGTGGGCAGAGCTGATGAAAACAATGCCTAATGATGATTACCCTTGCATTGTGCAATTCCTTAAAATAAGCCAAGTTAAGGTGCCCTTTTTAATATTGGAATGGTTTACGTCCAAAAGGTTAAACTTTTGATCCTTCTAACTACCAATCGTGGTTGATCTGTCCTGGAACGCGAAAAAAGACCAGCCAGATGGCTGATCTTATAAATGGCTTGGCGGCGTCCTACTCTCACAGGGGGAAACCCCCAACTACCATC
>NZ_JAWRYM010000374.1:0-282 GCF_046534555.1 Bacillus sp. SIMBA_074
AGGTGCTTTAGTTCAATAAGGAAGGTTGCTTCGGCAGCCTTTTTCTTATGGCACTAAAGGGGCGTTATGAAATCCTGCGAATAAGTGAGCTTCGAGAGATATTCGTATCAAACTGATGGAGTTCAATAAGATAAATGGTATTTCCCATTCTTTCACTGCCCATTGATATTAATAAAAAGTCCTCCCCTTCACCTCCGTTAAACTTGTTGTAACCGACAATCGATGTATCTTCTAATAATTCTGGAACTGGATTAGGGCTGGCTATTGCAAGACAAAATTTTT
>NZ_JAWRYM010000375.1:0-281 GCF_046534555.1 Bacillus sp. SIMBA_074
AAAAAAGCTTCAAGATGATTCCATTGATTATTCTGATTTTTAGTTATAATAACCCATCTTAAACTAAACTGTCCCGATAGGCATAAAGAAAGTACTAATGGATGGAGGTTAAAATGATTATTTAACAGCAATGCTTCTTCTTCAGTAAGTGTATCAAATCTACCCAACACCATTTATTATCCGAATCAGCTAAACGTCGTAAGGGTATAATATTTATTAATTTAAAATTGTTCATTACCGTAAAAGTACGAATCATATGAACACTCCTATTTTATTGTAAT
>NZ_JAWRYM010000376.1:0-281 GCF_046534555.1 Bacillus sp. SIMBA_074
CCAAAGAGCTTTCAGGAGGGCAAAAGCAGCGGGTTGCGATTGCCAGGGCGCTGGTGATTGAACCGGACATCCTATTATTTGACGAGCCATTGAGTAATCTTGATGCGAACTTAAGGGTGAATATGAGAGGCGAGATTCGCCGCATCCAACAAGAGCTGGGGATTACAACGGTTTATGTTTCCCATGACCAGGAAGAATGCTTTTCGATATCCGACCAGGTAGCGATCATGAATAAAGGGATCATCGAGCAGCTTAGTGATCCTGCGACCATTTACAAATAT
>NZ_JAWRYM010000377.1:0-281 GCF_046534555.1 Bacillus sp. SIMBA_074
TCCTGTCTCTTTTGCAAAAACGATTGGATGCGCTGTATGGCATGCTGCACGTCCTGCATCTCGTTCACCTCCGTAAAAATACGCTTCATCAAAGGAGGATGGAGAGTGAAAGTACCATGGTTCGTTCATCACCCGCTCCAGCCTCTGATTAAGGAGTTAAAAAAGGGGCAAGCGCTTGAAAAAAGAGGGCAGTTCCCGGAGAAGCTGCCTGAATCTGAGCAAGAAATCGTGGTGAGGATTCGGCATAAGACACAGCAGCACAATGCTGACAATATAGACAG
>NZ_JAWRYM010000378.1:0-281 GCF_046534555.1 Bacillus sp. SIMBA_074
GTGTCCGAAAATTTGTTTTCGATGTCCGATTTTTTTGCTTTAACCGTTGATATATCAATGTTTATAGAAGAATGGTGTCACTTTCATATGATGCACACTCTTAGCATAAATACTCAACAAATCCGCCGCACATCATTTGAATTTATATTCATTGTTTGTTAAGGTAATAAAGTACTTTAGGGAGAACGGTTTATTCCGTGTGATGGAACTGACCAAAAAACTCTAAAATAAAAACCAATATATTTCAGTTGATATATGCTGTGCCTGTTAGTTTCCTCAGT
>NZ_JAWRYM010000379.1:0-281 GCF_046534555.1 Bacillus sp. SIMBA_074
GGCAACTGTAGATCAAAACATTGAAAAGTCGCTGGCGACGATTTTTGAGCTGGCTGTAGAGGCGGATGCGCCGATCGATGTTCATTTGCATGATCCGGATCAACTGGGAATTTTCACCTTCAAACGACTCGCGAAAATGACGGAGGAAGCAGGCTGGCAAGGACGCGTAACGATCAGCCATGCGCTCGCTTTGGCAGACATCAGCTTGGCAGAAGCAGGAGAAGTAGCTGAAATGCTGGCTGGTCTCGGTATTTCAGTTACCTCGACGGTTCCGGTGAACC
>NZ_JAWRYM010000072.1:0-1446 GCF_046534555.1 Bacillus sp. SIMBA_074
TGAAGTGACCCCTAAAAGTTAGACACGGTTATTTCATTAGGCAACTTGATCCAAATGAGTCCGGTATTGTACCGGGCTCATTTTTAATTTTGCCTTAATCCGTTTCGTATTATAATAATCTATATATTTTTCTAATTCTATTTTAAAATGCTCAATACATTCAAATTCTTTTATATAGAGGAACTCCGACTTCATAATCCCAAAGAAATTCTCTATTACTGCGTTGTCGTAACAGTTTCCTTTTCGAGACATACTCTGTACGATAGCTCTTGATTCAAGTGTACGGACGTACTGTCTCATTTGATAATGCCATCCTTGATCCGAATGCATCAGTAGCTGGTGGTTTTCAGGTAAACGTTCTAATGCTTTCTCTAACATCTCTGAAACAAGCGAATACGTCGGTCTAGAACCAATTGTATAGGTAATAATTTCACCATTATACAAATCTAATACAGGTGATACATACAGTTTTTCTCCAAACAATTTAAACTCTGTGATGTCTGTTACCCATTTTTGATTCGGTGCATCTGCATAAAAATTACGCTCTAAAATATTGGGGGCAATTTTACCGACTTTCCCCTTATAAGATTTATATTTCTTCATGCGCACAACGCACTTTAAGCCAAGCTCTTTCATAATGCGTTGCACCTTCTTGTGATTCACTTTCTGACCACGATTCGTTAATTCATCACGAATGCGACGGTAACCATAACGACCTTCATTCTCCTCATAAATCGCTTTAATCTCAGCTTTCAAATCGGCATCTACATCTGGGCGATTCATTTTTTTTACTAAATCATAATACGTGCTTCGTGGAATACCAGCTAGCTCCACGAGTGCCTTCACCAAATATTTATGCCTTAATTCATAGACTACTTGCGCTTTATCTTGTTTTGTGATTTTTCCTTGTTTTGAACTAAGGCATTCAACTTTTTTAAGTACTCATTTTCCATTTCAAGCTGTTTAATACGTGCTTCAAGTGCTTCGACTGACCCTTCAGCTAAAGCTTGTTTTAATTGTTTATTTGAATCTTTTTTCATGGATGAACGCCCCTTTTTCTTAGATTGAAGGGCATCAATTCCTTGTGTTTCGAGTTGTTTTTTCCAAACAGAAATCGTTGAAGGGGCAGGAATGTTAAAGATAGCTGCCGTCTCAAATAAGGACATACCGTTTTCAATCATAAAGTTTAGTACGTCTAGTTTAAATTGTTGTGTGTAATTTGTACATCGTTTTAGAAAAGCTTCCACACCATTTTGCTTATATTGGTTTACCCAATTCAAAATGATTGTGCCACTTATACCGATCGCTCTACCCATTTCTCGATAACTTTCATTTCCGTTCAAATAACGTAGAACGATTTGTATTTTTTTATCAGCTGTAAATTTAGCCATAGAAAAACTGCACCTCCAATTGTTAGACTGTGTCTAACAATTGGGGTGCAGTTCA
>NZ_JAWRYM010000380.1:0-280 GCF_046534555.1 Bacillus sp. SIMBA_074
CGTTAAGGACTTTGTTGAAGGTGAAAAGGCAGTCGTCAAGAGCTATCTTCTTATCTATCGAAGCCGTAGCACGGATATTCAACACGATTTGATTTCGGGCGAACGAAATGATGAATTCATATTCGAAGAGGGTAAATGGAAACTTTCCAAACGGATATTCATCGTTGACCAAACAACGATAAATACCAGGAATCTTGCTATCTTCGTATAAATATTACTAGCATAAAAAGGATAACAAGGAGGCTGGTTGTAATGGCAATGGCGTTAAAGGATAAAGTAG
>NZ_JAWRYM010000381.1:0-280 GCF_046534555.1 Bacillus sp. SIMBA_074
CATTTCGCAGCGTGGCGCGGTCGGCCAGCCGGGCAGCCGTCAGCCTCGGCCGCGGCGGATCCGGACGATCGAGATCGCTGCATCGATCAACGCATCGATCACGAGCAGCAACCCGAGGGTCCTGCCCGCTCCCCGCACGCGAGACGTGACCCACGCTCCCGCGGCGAACTCCCCGAACGACAGGGCGAGGCCGACCACGGGACGGCGGCGGAGAGCCTCGCCGAGCCGCGCGAGCGGGCGTTCCCGACGGGTGAGAGGCGTGAATTCCCCGACCCCGGCG
>NZ_JAWRYM010000382.1:0-280 GCF_046534555.1 Bacillus sp. SIMBA_074
CAGCCATGCAACTGATTAAAAACCCGAAACAATTTGATATTATCGTGACGGAGAATATGTTCGGTGATATTTTAAGCGATGAAGCCTCTGTATTGACTGGCTCGCTTGGAATGCTTCCTTCCGCCTCCATATCAACGGAAGGGCCTAATTTATATGAACCGATTCATGGCTCTGCTCCTGATATTGCGGGCAAAAACTTAGCTAATCCAATTGGGACCATTTTATCAGCGGCGTCCATGCTGCGTTTGTCCTTTGGCTTGGAAGATGAGGCACATGCCGT
>NZ_JAWRYM010000383.1:0-280 GCF_046534555.1 Bacillus sp. SIMBA_074
GTTATATTTTAGGAGGGACAATCCATGGCTAAACATTCTAGCAAAATCAATAAAATACGTACATTTGCCTTGAGTTTGATTTTCATCGGCTTTATCGTAATGTATATTGGACTTTTCTTCAAAACACATCCTGTTATCATGACACTTTTCATGGGACTTGGCCTTTTATTCATAATCGCAAGCACCGGGGTTTATTTTTGGATTGGAATGCTTTCTACAAAAACGATCCAGGTTGTCTGTCCTAACTGCGGCAAACCCACAAAAATATTAGGGCGTGTAG
>NZ_JAWRYM010000384.1:0-280 GCF_046534555.1 Bacillus sp. SIMBA_074
GGAGTCGCTCGCCCCCGGCGTCGCCGCCAACGCCGCGATCTGCGTGGCGGCGGCGACGGCGTCCCACGTGACGGGGCTGCTCGGGCCCGCAGCGGTGGATGCGGACGGCAGCGCCCATCCCGGTCTCCCCTGGGCAGGATGCTCGGTCCTCCGCGCGACGCGGGAGCAGCTCGCGGTTATCCGCAGCAAGGCGGAGGCGGCGGACGGCGTCTTCGTCGCGGACATGCCGGCCGCGGCGCAGGAGACCCGCGTCTACGACGAGTACCTCGAGACGGTCGGC
>NZ_JAWRYM010000385.1:0-279 GCF_046534555.1 Bacillus sp. SIMBA_074
CGCAACGGATAGCCGTATCCGAGCGGGTTCTCGCCGACCGTTCGCTCGCAGTCGGTGATCGAGTCTCCGGTGAACATGACCCGCATTCCGGTCTCGAGTGTGATCGTCATCGATTTGTCCCTTCGCCTGTCCAGCTAGTGTCAACGTTGACATTAGCAAGGTTTGTGCCGCAGGCTTGCACGAGCGCCGCGTGAACGGGCGCATCGCGGCCCCGACGGCCTCGACTAACGGAGGGACACACCATGACGTTCCCGTCGCCGGCGGCGAGTCGGCCGGTTG
>NZ_JAWRYM010000073.1:0-1438 GCF_046534555.1 Bacillus sp. SIMBA_074
TCCAGTCGCCTTCCCGTTCCGCTATCGGCTGAATTTGATTGCGAGTGAGATATTTATGCCAGCCAGCCAGACGCAGACGCGCCGAGACAGAACTTAATGGGCCCGCTAACAGCGCGATTTGCTGGTGACCCAATGCGACCAGATGCTCCACGCCCAGTCGCGTACCGTCTTCATGGGAGAAAATAATACTGTTGATGGGTGTCTGGTCAGAGACATCAAGAAATAACGCCGGAACATTAGTGCAGGCAGCTTCCACAGCAATGGCATCCTGGTCATCCAGCGGATAGTTAATGATCAGCCCACTGACGCGTTGCGCGAGAAGATTGTGCACCGCCGCTTTACAGGCTTCGACGCCGCTTCGTTCTACCATCGACACCACCACGCTGGCACCCAGTTGATCGGCGCGAGATTTAATCGCCGCGACAATTTGCGACGGCGCGTGCAGGGCCAGACTGGAGGTGGCAACGCCAATCAGCAACGACTGTTTGCCCGCCAGTTGTTGTGCCACGCGGTTGGGAATGTAATTCAGCTCCGCCATCGCCGCTTCCACTTTTTCCCGCGTTTTCGCAGAAACGTGGCTGGCCTGGTTCACCACGCGGGAAACGGTCTGATAAGAGACACCGGCATACTCTGCGACATCGTATAACGTTACTGGTTTCACATTCACCACCCTGAATTGACTCTCTTCCGGGCGCTATCATGCCATACCGCGAAAGGTTTTGCGCCATTCGATGGTGTCCGGGATCTCGACGCTCTCCCTTATGCGACTCCTGCATTAGGAAGCAGCCCAGTAGTAGGTTGAGGCCGTTGAGCACCGCCGCCGCAAGGAATGGTGCATGCAAGGAGATGGCGCCCAACAGTCCCCCGTCCACGGGGCCTGCCACCATACCCACGCCGAAACAAGCGCTCATGAGCCCGAAGTGGCGAGCCCGATCTTCCCCATCGGTGATGTCGGCGATATAGGCGCCAGCAACCGCACCTGTGGCGCCGGTGATGCCGGCCACGATGCGTCCGGCGTAGAGGATCGAGATCTCGATCCCGCGAAATTAATACGACTCACTATAGGGGAATTGTGAGCGGATAACAATTCCCCTCTAGAAATAATTTTGTTTAACTTTAAGAAGGAGATATACATATGTTTAAACGTAAATCAACCGCAGAACTGGCAGCACAGATGGCAAAACTGAATGGTAATAAAGGCTTTAGCTCAGAAGATAAAGGCGAATGGAAACTGAAACTGGATAATGCAGGTAATGGTCAGGCAGTTATTCGCTTTCTGCCGTCTAAAAATGATGAACAGGCACCGTTTGCAATTCTGGTTAATCATGGCTTTAAAAAAAATGGCAAATGGTATATTGAAACCTGTAGTAGTACCCACGGCGATTATGATTCTTGTCCGGTGTGTCAGTATATTAGTAAAAATGATCTGTATAATACC
>NZ_JAWRYM010000386.1:0-279 GCF_046534555.1 Bacillus sp. SIMBA_074
TGCGCCCCGGCGCACGCGGGTGACGGCTGCGGGAAACGCCGGTTCCAGAGAGAATCGTGCATCAGTAATTGGAACAGGTGCGCGACGCAGGGCGCGAGAGAAATGGTGACAGACCGCAGCCTCCAGAGTCGTTCCCGCGCCTGATGTGGGTTGCGACTACTTTCGTTCCGAGCGGGAATCTGGTGTAATTTCGAATTCAGATGCATGATTGCCCCGGAGTGTCGATCGTTCGGCGATCCGCGTCGACTCGGAAAGGGTGGATTCGTGTCCTCGAGACGG
>NZ_JAWRYM010000387.1:0-279 GCF_046534555.1 Bacillus sp. SIMBA_074
TTGGCGATTCCGCCAATGAAGCTGCGCAGGATAAAAAGCGCACAAATTCATTTGCACTGCTGCTTCGCTACCAGCTGTATTTGTTCATGGCGTTGGGTGCTGCCTTTATCTTCTTTTCGAATACGGTTTGGAATACAGGAGTAGCTCCTTATATTACCGAAAAAGGCATGCCGTTGTCCTCTTACAGCTGGCTTTGGACGATCAATGGAATCATCATTTTCGCCGGTCAGCCGATTACGTCCTGGCTCAAGCGCATTATGCGGCAAAATCTGTCTGCCC
>NZ_JAWRYM010000388.1:0-279 GCF_046534555.1 Bacillus sp. SIMBA_074
AGAGTGGTCGGAACTACCGACTGAAACATTGACTTTAGTCCAAAACGCAGTTCAGAACGTTGTAAAAGAAAAAATTGAAAACTTTTTAATAAGCAGTGATAGTGCTTCTTACTATGATTAAGGAGTAATATGATACGAACCTTTGAACAGTACCCCATATTTTAGACACATGGATAAACCCTTTAACCACATAATTTATGGCTATACTACTTATCGTTGATGATAACTTTTTTTAGAAGAATTGCTAAGGTAATAGGAGGAAAAATAATATGTCTATAG
>NZ_JAWRYM010000074.1:0-1317 GCF_046534555.1 Bacillus sp. SIMBA_074
TGGTCTTACCCCTGTCAAGTAGACAGTATGAAAAAGACTAAGCAGCCATCGAGATTCGATATTCTATCGGAGCTCGATGGTTGAGTCGTTTTTGGAACCGTTTATAGTTATAAAAGTAAATATATTCTTCAATTGCTTGTATTAAATCTTCTTCTGTTTTAAAATGATTCAAATACAACATCTCCGATTTAAAATGGGAGAAAAATGACTCGATACAAGCGTTATCATGGCAGTTTCCTTTGCGAGAGTGGCTACCAATGATACCTAAATCGGAAAGTCGTTTGTTGTAGGCATGAGATGTGTACTGGAATCCCTGATCTGAATGGAGAATGGTTCCACGCACATCTCTTTTTTGTGCCAACATTTCAATCGTATCTAATACAAGTTCATTATCATTGCGCGTAGATATTTTCCAAGAAACAACTTCGTTATTATAAACATCTTGTACAACAGAAAGATACCGAAATCCCTCTTGGAATCGTAGGTAAGTAATATCTGTAACAAGTGCCTCATTTTGTTGGCGATCTTTAAATTCACGGTTTAAAACATTCGGAAAAATATTGGAATAGTTCCCTTTAAAGAAGCGACGCTTCTTTCGAATAATAGATTGAATATTGAGCTCACTCATTAAGCGATATACTTTTTTGTGATTTATAAAATATCCCTCTTCCTGTAAAGCGATTTTCATACGTGGATAACCATATTCTTTGTGCTTTACGTGAATAGATCGTATTACCTTTTTTAATCGTTTCTCGGATTTTAGTCGTATGTTTTTCATACCTTTGGTATGAATCCATTTATAGTAACTTGAACGATGTACACCCGCAAATTTCGTAAGCCATATAACTGGATACTTTGTCTTTAATGATTCAATGATATGATATCTCTCTTTATATTTTAGTACACCTCCATTTATAGATTTGGATACTGCTTTTTTAAATATTCAACCTGTGCCTTATAGTAGTCACGTTCCTCTTCAATTGTCTTAAAATAAACACGTTTTCCTTTTAGAGGGTTTGGTATACCTTTCATTCCCCCATTTTTCCCGCGAGTATCTGTAATCTCACCACATTCTTTATATTTTTTGACCCAATTTTTAAGTTGGGTAGAACTTCTAATCTGATATCTTTCCTTTATCATATTGTAACTTCCTTCTCCGTTTAAATAACTTTGAACAGCTGATAACTTTAATTCTTCTGAATAGGTATTAAATGTCGATCCTTTTTTAGTCATGAAAAATCCCCTCCAAGTAATAGTGTAACATCCATGTGTGTATATGGTCTTTTTTACACTGTCTACCTAAAGGGGATAATATCA
>NZ_JAWRYM010000389.1:0-279 GCF_046534555.1 Bacillus sp. SIMBA_074
GGAAGATCTCCCTGTTTTCGGATCCTTCTCATATTTCTTACCAGCCATCGTTAAAACTTCTCCTGTATTGGGATCCATCATGACGACAAAGGCCCTATCCAAGAATTTGGTGTTACCCATTTTCTTCTTGGCAATCAATTGCTTTTCAATGATTTTCTCTGTTGCTAGCTGTAAATCCATATCGATTGTCAATATAAGATCTTTTCCGCGCTGGCCTTCAGTAATCACTTGTGAATCGACTATATTTCCTGATTTATCGGTCACATTCCTTACTTTTGC
>NZ_JAWRYM010000390.1:0-279 GCF_046534555.1 Bacillus sp. SIMBA_074
ATATGATAACGATAAGCAACTGGAAAAAGGAGGATGAGTGATGAGGCTGTTGGATTCGTATATAGAGCTTGGCGTAGTGGCAATGGCGCGGGCTGCTACGGCGGGATGGGTCGGAGGACATTATGGGGCAGCGCTGCTTGCCGGCTATTACATGAATCAGGAGCATGAATTGCCGGAGCATGTCAAAGCTGGCATTGAGCGAACCTGTGAAGCGTATCGCGCCCAGCAACCAGACTGGTTTTTACCAATCGACCAGGATGAGGCCGCTGACGCTACCCT
>NZ_JAWRYM010000391.1:0-279 GCF_046534555.1 Bacillus sp. SIMBA_074
TGAAGGGTGGTTAACTCCTGAAGCCAAAGTGATCAAGGCTATCGTCGAAATTTAAGCATTACGTATGCTGTCATAAGGGCAACCTCTTAAATCGCACTCCGAATTGGATATTTCAATAAGAAAGGTGTTCTTTGATCATGAACATAAATAAATGTCAGCTAAAGAATCTGAGTAAAGCTACAAAAGGTGTCAAATATTCACATATGATGGATTTTCCCATAAAAGTATTGCAGATTGGGGAGGGGAATTTTCTTCGAGGCTTCTATGATTGGAGTATTG
>NZ_JAWRYM010000075.1:0-1291 GCF_046534555.1 Bacillus sp. SIMBA_074
TGATATGATCCCCTTATAGTAGACAGTTGAAAGAAAGTTACTTTACTGTTTATTATGGAGGGGATTTTTTTATGGGGAAAATTAGAAGAACTTTTTCAATCGATTTTAAAATGAAAGCTATTGAATTGTACTTACATAGAGGAATTGGAAGTAAATTAATTGGAAAGGAATTAGGAGTTACATATTCAGTTGTAGATAGATGGATTAAAAAATATAAAAATGAAGGGATTCTGGGCCTACAAGAAAAACGTGGAAGATCTAGACAAACAAATGAAATAAATCAAGATGCTAGAATACAAAGATTAGAAGCGGAAAACGCATACTTAAAAAAGCTATTAGCTACGAAAAAGGAGATGAGGTCAAAAAAATCAAGTCAGTAGAATACGAGGTCATTCATACCTTAAAACAGAACTTTTCAATTGTATTGCTTTGTGAAATTGCAGGTGTTTCAAGAAGTGGGTATTATAAGTGGAAAAATAGAATCAACGATCCCTCTGAAAAGATGAAAGAGGACCAATTTATCATGTCTAAAATAATAGAATGCGAACGAGATCCAGATATAAATGGTAGCTATGGTTACCGAAGAATTTGTATATGGCTTACAAAGTATTATGGTTTACAGGTAAATCACAAAAGAGTATATCGTTTAATGAGAAAAATGGGGATACAAGCTAAGATTCGAAAGAAAAAGTGGAGGCATTTTGGTTTAAAAGAACAATGCGTCGTGTCGGAAAATCTGTTAAACAGAGAGTTTTCAACTACAAGACCAAATCAAAAATGGGTTACAGATATAACCTATCTTACCTTTAACAAAAAGCGCATATATCTTTCCGTGATACTAGACCTTTACAATAACGAAGTTGTGGCCTACCAAATGAGCGAATACAACAATTTAAAATTAGTTACAGACACAGTTAATAAAGCCTTAAGAAAAAGAAAAGTCCACGAAACAGTATTACATAGCGACCGAGGTTATCAGTATACATCAAAAAAATATAACCAATTACTTAAAAAGCACAAAATAACTGTGAGTATGTCTAGGAAGGGAAATTGTTATGATAATGCATGTATAGAGAGCTTTTTTAGTCACTTTAAGGCAGAATGCTTTTATAGACATACGTTTCATGAAAAAGCAGAAGTTTTTAAGGCTACTAAAAGATATATGAGCTATTACAATAACAAAAGATTTCAAAAAAGATTAAACAACCTTAGTCCTATTGAATTTGGAACTAAGGCTGCTTAATGAAAAGACACCTAATCTATTACTGTCTACTTGACTGGGGTAAGACCA
>NZ_JAWRYM010000392.1:0-279 GCF_046534555.1 Bacillus sp. SIMBA_074
TTTCAATCGTCTTCTGATTGATTCTATCGAAACCACATCACTCACCGTATAATAAGCAATTAGCCTTTTATTCTCAAATTCATCTTCCAATACCGTTACATAACTATCCTTGATTTCTTCCATCATTCGTAAGGAAACATTAACCTCCGATAGTTCAACCCGGTATCCCCTTATTTTCACTTGATCGTCCGCTCTGCCTATATAGACTAATTCCCCAGCTTTGTTATGCTTAACTAAATCCCCGGTTCTATATACTTTTTCTGCAGGGTTGAATGGATT
>NZ_JAWRYM010000393.1:0-279 GCF_046534555.1 Bacillus sp. SIMBA_074
GCATTTGCTCCGGCAACTTGCGCTCCGATAATAAGTCCATCTTCTTTACGAGTTACAAGCTTAACGAACCCTTCTGTGCTGTCAAGTGACAACGCACGTCCATTTCCCGCATATGGGAATTTTGCAGTTACTACTTCAATACCTTCATCTGTGGCTTGTTGTTCAGTATAACCTACAGTTGCAAGCTCAGGGTCTGAAAATACGACTGCTGGAATGCCTATATAATCAATTTCATATGGATGTCCGGCAATCGCTTCAGCAGCAATTTTTGCTTCATAG
>NZ_JAWRYM010000394.1:0-279 GCF_046534555.1 Bacillus sp. SIMBA_074
GTATACCGCCCGCTGCATGGCGGAATCCTGGTCGTGGATCTCGCCCTCGTCGCCGTCCTGGTGGATGCCCAGTCGCGCCGCGAGGACCAGCCGGATGTCGGTGATCGTCCGCAGCCAGGCGGTCGCCTGCGCGGCGTCCAGGGAGACGGTCACCGGGCCGTCGAGCGCGTCGCCGAGCGTCTCGATCACCGTCCGCGCGCCGGCCTCCTTGCGCTCGGCGAGCCCGGCCGCGGTGAACCGGCGGAACTCGGCCGACGCCTCCGGGTCGTCCGGGTAGGC
>NZ_JAWRYM010000395.1:0-279 GCF_046534555.1 Bacillus sp. SIMBA_074
CACTTCTTCAATAACCCGAACATGCTCATCGCCATCCTCGAGCACCATTAGAGTCTTTAATGCTAGATTTACCTCATGGGTATCGATCAACCCATCAACAAATACAGCGATTGCGATCACACTGTTTTTTTGCTTGAATTCCCGAATGACAAAATCCGAGCAATCACCAAACAGTTTTTTCAAAAGGGCGATGTTATCTGCGAGTTTAGAAAAGACCGGAATGCCCTCCAGATCCATTAAGCTACAGGCATTTATAGACTCGATCAGCTCTTTTGTTTT
>NZ_JAWRYM010000396.1:0-279 GCF_046534555.1 Bacillus sp. SIMBA_074
GGACTGGCATGCTGTGCGGTTCCTGTCGTCCCGAACCCCCGATCCCGGCCCCTGATGCCCACCCCGCTGCGCCGCCGCCTTCGCCTGACCCGCCGCTTCGCCGCCTATTCACTGGCGCTGGGGCTGGTGCTCGTCGCGCTGCTGGTGGGGGCGTTGAGCCAGGTCCTGCCATTGGTGGAGCACCAGCCGGCCAGGGTCCAGGCCTGGCTCGGCGAGCGCGCCGGCCAGCCGGTGCGGTTCGACGCCCTGCGCACCGAATGGACCCGCCGCGGTCCGCTG
>NZ_JAWRYM010000397.1:0-279 GCF_046534555.1 Bacillus sp. SIMBA_074
GGGTTGGCGCTGTTTTTCCCGAAGCCGATAATCGGTTGAAAGGATAAATCATGCACCGAATGCTCCCCGAAAAAGCTGCGGATCGTCTCTGCCATTTCGCGCTCGGTTGCCGGATAATACTGCAGCTCGACTACCTGGTGCATGACGGCATCGGCTATACGCGCGGATTGACGCAGAATATTGATCTCGCACTCATCCTTAATTTCGCGCAGCTTTTCTACGACGTAGCTTTTAATTGGCTGGAGCTCGGGACGGGTGCGCAGCAGATCAATCAAATAG
>NZ_JAWRYM010000398.1:0-279 GCF_046534555.1 Bacillus sp. SIMBA_074
TTGGCGTCAATATGTGCGAGATCGACGACGAGGCCGGCACTTCAGCGTCGAAGAGCGGCAGAGCCTAGAACCGGGGCCTCCCCGATCGACGCACGAGCGAAATAGCTACGCGGTTCGGAATATTCCTTCGGTGGTCAATGATGGCGAACCGGTCCGCGACCCGAGTGTCGACGAGACGCCTCCGACACGCACGTCCACGTCACCGGTATCGACGACAAAGCACCATCACTCGCCGCGTAACCACATGCCGTCATCGGCAGCTCGAAGACAACGCGTCAC
>NZ_JAWRYM010000399.1:0-278 GCF_046534555.1 Bacillus sp. SIMBA_074
AGAGCTCACTGGCGATATTGCCCTCGCGCCAGTTCGTCGCCTGGCTCGCGAATGTGAACTGATCCATGAAGTGCCCGCCGCGCTGGACCGTGATTCTTTGAGCCGTGCGGACCACATCTGCGGGATCGTCGACAATGAGCACCTGGCCCCCATGCCGCTCGATCAGCGCGATCTTCTCGCGACTCGTGGCGGTAGGGATGACGGCGATGAAGTCCAGCCCCAGTATTTGAGCGAAATAAGCTTCGCTGACCGCGGTGGAACCGCTCGATGCTTCAACG
>NZ_JAWRYM010000400.1:0-278 GCF_046534555.1 Bacillus sp. SIMBA_074
GTAGTGGACCGCCTGTATAAAGGTAGCCAACAAGCATGCAAACCAGTCCTACTGCTGCAAGCCACCAAGATGATGCGGCACAGATATAGATTCCAAGTATCAGGGCGATGGCATACATGCCAAGTGCCAAGGTCATGATGAGTTTTGGGGTCATCCCATGACGCACGATCCCGCCACCGATGCCTACGGATTCCTCCGTATCCAAGCCTCTCTTGAAATCATAGTATTCATTGAATAAATTAGTTGCAGCTTGAATCAGGATACTTGCAATCATCATG
>NZ_JAWRYM010000401.1:0-278 GCF_046534555.1 Bacillus sp. SIMBA_074
TTGCGAATGACATCAGGCAGATATTGGAGTGTCACTGCAATCTCTGTAATTCCGTGTTTTTTCAGAAGATCAATCGTGTACTCCATGCAAGGACGGTTTAACAATGGCACCATTGGTTTTGGAGTATGGGATGTTAACGGACGTAGACGGGTACCTTTACCGCCAGCCATGATTACTGCCTTCATCTTTCTTAGTTCCTCCTTCATCGTCTACATTTCCTAAGTTGATCCGACTCCTACCTCATGTGAAGACTTCGTCAGCAAGCGATATTGCTCGAT
>NZ_JAWRYM010000402.1:0-278 GCF_046534555.1 Bacillus sp. SIMBA_074
GGGGACATCCGGGTTTAATGGCGCCTATCGCCCGTGCTAAAACACCTCTGTGGGTATTTGCCGCCGGGCGCGATCTTGCTATCAACAAAAACTATTTTTATCCGGGCATAGAACGGCTGCGTCAGCTTGGGCATGACAACGTGCGGTTCAGTATGCTGGAGCAAGCCGGACACGATGCCTGGAAACAGGTCTACGCCGGTTCGGACTTGTACCAATGGCTATTGCAGCAGCACAAAACTGCCGGTAAGTGATAAAATACCGGCAAATTAAAGTGCTAT
>NZ_JAWRYM010000403.1:0-278 GCF_046534555.1 Bacillus sp. SIMBA_074
GGGTCGAGCACAGCAAGTGTCGGGCGCAGTGCTGCATGCTTGAGCGTCATTTTGCGATGCGTAGTCGATTCCGTAATGACCGAGGAACGGGTGACCTCAGAGCCTGTCCCGGCAGTAGTCGGCACACAGATGATAGGAGCGATGTTTTCGTAGGCAAGTCGACCGTCGGCATACTCAGCGGGAGTTCCGCCATTCGGTCCGCATAGAGCAATCGCTTTACCCGTATCCATCGCGCTTCCCCCACCAATCGCTACTACCATATCAGCAGAAACATCACG
>NZ_JAWRYM010000076.1:0-1232 GCF_046534555.1 Bacillus sp. SIMBA_074
TTCGCATTATCGTCTTTCCACGTTTTCGTTCCTTCTACTTTTGTTTGACCAACTTTAGTATTCGTGATGTCATAACCTTTTACTTCTGTTTGATATCCGTCTACTGCTTGTTCTTTCACTTCATACTTATATGCCTTACCTTCGGCATCGTATGCCGCTAAATCTTTGAATTCATACTTCCAACCTTTTTCCGCTGTTACTTCTTGCGTTGCGATTACTTGGCCATTTTGTAGTAAGTCTACTTTAATCATATTCGGACGATTTTTCGCATTATCGTCTTTCCATGTTTTCGTTCCTTCTACTTTTGTTTGCGCCACTTTTGTATTTGTAATGTCATAACCTTTTACTTCGGATTGATATCCGTCTACTGGTTGCTCTTTTACTTCATACTTATATGCCTTACCTTCGGCATCATATGCCGCTAAATCTGTAAACGCATATTTCCATTCGCTTGCTGCGCTCACTTCTTTTGTATCGATTAACTTGCCATTTTGTAGTAGGTCTACTTTGATTGTTTCTGGACGCCCTTCACCGTTTCCGTCCTTCCATACCTTCGTTCCTTCTACTTTTGTTTGACCAACCTTTTTATTCGTGATGTCATAACCTTTTACTTCTGTTTGATATCCGTCTACTGCTTGTTCTTTCACTTCATACTTGTATGCCTTACCTTCGGCATCATATGCCGCTAAATCTTTGAATTCATATTTCCAACCTTTTTCCGCTGTTACTTCTTGCGTTGCGATTACTTGGCCATTTTGTAGTAAGTCTACTTTAATCATCGTCGGACGATTTTTCGCATTATCATCCTTCCACGTTTTCGTTCCTTCTACTTTTGTTTTGCCTACTTTTGTATTCGTGATGTCATTACCGTTTACTTCCGATTGATATCCGTCTACTGCTTGTTCTTTCACTTTATACTCGTAAGCTACTCCGTTTGCATCGTATGCTTGTAGGTTTTCAAATGTGTACTTCCAATTTGTTACTTCTGTTACTTCTTTTGTGTCTACTACTTTACCATTTTGTAGTAAGTCTACTTTAATCATCGTCGGACGATCTGTTGCATTGTTATCGTTCCAAGTCTTTGTTCCTTCTACTTTCGTTTCGCCTACTTTTGTATTTGTGATGTCATTACCTTTGACTTCCGATTTATATCCATCTACTGCTTGTTCTTTCACTTTATACTCGTAAGCTACTCCGTTTGCATCGTATGCTTGTAGGTTTTCAAATGTGTA
>NZ_JAWRYM010000007.1:0-209431 GCF_046534555.1 Bacillus sp. SIMBA_074
GTTCGAGGTGGAAGCATGGTGACATGTGGAGCTGACGAATACTAATAGATCGAGGACTTAACCATATAATATGAAGCAAATGTTATCTAGTTTTGAAGGAATATACCTTCATAGTTTGGTGATGATGGCAGAGAGGTCACACCCGTTCCCATACCGAACACGGAAGTTAAGCTCTCTAGCGCCGATGGTAGTTGGGACCTTGTCCCTGTGAGAGTAGGACGTCGCCAAGCAAAAACCTAAGTCGTTTCGACTTAGGTTTTTTTGTGTTTATTTTTATTTACCGAAGGTTAAAATCCATAAATTTAATAACCCTAAAGACGAAAAAATAATGAAATAGAGGCAGTTTAAAATAATGGTAATGATTTTTTGTGCTCCGGATTTTTCGAAAGCTCTTAAAATAATCCCTAAGAATAGGAAAGATTATTTCTATCATAATAATGAGAGTAGAAAAAATGGGATGATATAAATAACCATTCAATAATTACAGCAATTACTGCGATAGAGAAAAATAAATAGGATAATAGCACAGTTATTTTTTTTTACGGTTATTCCTCCTTTGAAATTAAATCGTTATAATATAGGTTCTATCGATGTATAGAACACAAGAGAGTATATATATTGATTAAAACATACTGAAGTATTATATAAATAGTTATACGTAAAATAGATCTCTAGAAATATATATTCTAATTCCCTTTCCTTCTTGCATATAGTTGCAATTCTTCTTTTGAATATAACTAAAACACGAACGTTATCGATGACTAATAAAAAAACATTCGATTATTTATTGACATTGTTTATGAAATATTGTTAATATAGCCATAGAAACAATAATATATAAGACCTCATATAATCGCGGGGATATGGCCTGCAAGTCTCTACCTAACGACCGTTATTCGTTAGACTATGAGGGAAAGTCACTCGGTATTTTTCTATTCACAAGGGATACGTATGCCTGAGTAGAGCACTTTCTCTCATAGTAAAAGAGAAACTGTTCTATTTCAGGCTTTTTTTATTTGAATCGGGGGGATTCTAATATGAAATCACTAGTTGGAGTCATAATGGGAAGCACGTCAGACTGGGAAACAATGAAATATGCTTGTGACATTTTAGATGAATTAAATATACCGTATGAGAAAAAAGTTGTATCCGCTCATCGGACTCCGGATTATATGTTTGAATATGCAGAAACAGCTCGTGAACGTGGAATAAAAGTTATTATTGCTGGAGCTGGTGGAGCAGCGCATTTACCAGGAATGGTTGCAGCGAAGACAAATCTTCCTGTAATTGGTGTTCCAGTTCAATCAAAGGCGTTAAACGGCCTAGATTCGTTATTATCCATTGTCCAAATGCCAGGAGGGGTTCCAGTTGCAACTGTTGCAATTGGTAAGGCTGGTTCAACGAATGCTGGATTACTTGCTGCACAAATACTTGGATCATTTCATGATGATATACATGATGCATTAGAGTTGAGACGAGAAGCTATTGAGAAAACTGTGCGTGAAGGTAGTGAGCTAGTATGACGAGAATCATTTTACCTGGAAAAACAATTGGCATTATTGGAGGCGGCCAGCTTGGAAGAATGATGGCGTTGGCAGCTAAGGAAATGGGTTATAAAATTGCTGTTTTAGATCCTACAAAGCATTCACCATGTGCACAAGTTGCTGATGTTGAAGTCGTTGCACCATATGACGATTTAAAAGCAATTCAGCATTTAGCAGAGATAAGCGACGTTGTCACATATGAATTTGAGAATATTGATTATAGATGTTTACAATGGCTTGAAAAACATGCTTACTTACCACAAGGTAGTCAGTTGTTAAATAAAACGCAAAATCGTTTTACAGAAAAGAATGCAATTGAAAAAGCTGGGTTACCAGTAGCATCGTATAGATTGGTTCAAAATCAAGATCAACTTACAGAAGCAATTAAAGAGTTATCTTTCCCTTCTGTCTTAAAAACAACGACAGGTGGATACGATGGTAAAGGGCAAGTGGTTTTAAAGAGTGAAGCTGATGTTGTGAGAGCAAAAGAACTTACTAATAAAGCAGAGTGCATTCTAGAAAAATGGGTGCCTTTTGAAAAAGAAGTATCAGTTATTGTAATTCGTAGTGTAAGTGGTGAAACGAAAGTATTTCCGGTAGCGGAAAATATTCATGTAAATAACATTTTGCATGAATCTATCGTTCCAGCCCGCATTACAGAAGAACTTTCTCAAAAAGCAATTGCTTACGCAAAGGTACTTGCGGATGAACTAGAACTTGTGGGAACACTAGCGGTAGAGATGTTTGCTACAGTTGACGGTGAGATTTACATTAATGAATTAGCACCAAGACCTCACAATTCAGGACACTATACACAGGATGCATGTGAAACGAGTCAATTTGGTCAACATATTCGAGCGATCTGTAATTTACCTCTTGGAGAAACAAATTTGTTAAAACCAGTTGTCATGGTTAACATTTTAGGCGAACATATAGAAGGGGTCCTAGGACAAGTGAATAGACTAACCGGGTGCTATTTACACTTGTATGGAAAAGAAGAAGCAAAAGCACAGCGAAAAATGGGGCATGTTAATATTTTAAATGATAATATTGAAGTCGCTCTAGAAAAAGCGAAGAGTTTGCATATTTGGGACCATCAAGAACAACTGTTGGAGGGAAAAAGATGATTAATCGTTATACACGCCCTGAAATGGGTGCGATTTGGACGGAAGAGAACAAATTTAAAGCGTGGTTAGAAGTTGAGATTTTAGCGTGTGAAGCATGGGCTGAGCTTGGCGATATTCCAAAAGAAGATGTGAAAAAAATTCGTGAACATGCATCATTTGATATTGATCGTATTTATGAAATTGAAAAAGAAACACGTCATGACGTAGTTGCTTTCACTCGTGCTGTATCAGAAACACCAACATTAGGCGAGGAACGTAAATGGGTTCATTACGGTTTAACATCTACAGACGTAGTAGATACAGCGTTATCTTATATCTTAAAACAAGCAAATGAAATCTTGTTAAAAGACTTAGAAAACTTTGTTAGTATTTTAGCTAATAAAGCGAAAGAGCATAAATACACGATCATGATGGGAAGAACACACGGTGTACATGCAGAGCCAACAACATTTGGTTTAAAACTTGGTCTTTGGTATGAAGAAATGAAACGTAACGTAGAGCGTTTCAAACAAGCTGCTGATACAGTTCGCGTTGGTAAATTATCTGGTGCGGTTGGTACATATGCAAATATTGATCCATTCGTAGAAAAGTATGTTTGTGAAAACTTAGGATTAGAAGCAGCACCAATTTCAACACAAACATTGCAACGTGATCGTCATGCACATTACATGTCAACACTTGCACTAATCGCAACATCTGTTGAAAAGATGGCAGTTGAGATTCGTGGTTTACAAAAGAGTGAAACACGTGAAGTTGAAGAGGCTTTCGCAAAAGGTCAAAAAGGTTCTTCTGCAATGCCGCATAAACGTAATCCAATTGGATCTGAAAATATGACTGGTTTAGCTCGTGTTATCCGCGGTTATATGATGACAGCTTACGAGAATGTTCCGTTATGGCATGAGCGTGATATCTCTCACTCTTCTGCAGAACGCGTAATTTTACCAGATGCTACAATCGCGTTAAATTACATGTTAAATCGCTTTGGTAATATCGTTAAAAACTTAACTGTATTCCCAGAGAATATGAAACGCAATATGACAAGAACATACGGCTTAATTTACTCTCAGCGCGTAATGCTTACACTAATTGACAAAGGTCTGGTACGTGAAGAAGCTTATGATATCGTACAGCCTAAAGCAATGGAAGCTTGGGAAACACAAGTACAATTTAAAGAGCTTGTAGAATCTGACGAGCGTATTACAAGTAAGTTAACGCAAGAAGAAATTAACGAGTGTTTCAATTATGAACATCATATGCAACACGTTGATACAATCTTTGAACGCCTTGGATTAAACGAAGCGTAAAATTTCATATGGCACAGAATAGAGTCATTCTGTGCCATTCTTTATAAAAATATTATTCACATTTTTCAAACTACAGGGGGCTTGCGAAATGCAAAAGCTAGAATTGCTGTATGAAGGTAAGGCAAAAAGAATTTATCGTACAGAAGCAGCAGATATGGTTTGGGTAGAGTACAAAGATAGTGCGACTGCTTTCAATGGGGAGAAAAAAGCGACAATTACAGGAAAAGGTCGTTTGAACAATGAGATTACAACTTTATTGTTCAGAAAGTTACAAGAAGTTGGAATTAAAACACACTTTGTGGAGAAGTTATCTGATACAGAACAACTTGTCAAAAAGGTGAGTATTATTCCATTAGAAGTTGTCACAAGAAACGTAATTGCAGGTAGTCTTTCAAAAAGACTAGGAATGGAAGAAGGAACTGCTCTTACAACACCAATCGTAGAATTTTACTACAAAGATGATGATTTAGGAGATCCACTTGTAACGGAAGATCATATTCGTTTGTTAAATGTTGCAACACCAGAGCAAGTAAGCGTATTACGAGATGCAGCTCTACAAATCAATCAAGTGATGATTGAGCATTTCGCAAGCTGTCGTGTAAGATTAGTAGATTTTAAATTAGAGTTTGGCGTAACAGAAGAAGGGGAAATCATATTAGCAGATGAAATTTCACCAGATACTTGCCGTTTATGGGATGAAACGAGCAATGAAAAATTTGATAAAGATGTATTCCGTCGTGATCTTGGGAATTTAACAGAAGCATATGAAGAAATTTTAAAACGTTTAGGGGGAGCTTCACATGTATAAAGTTAAGGTATATGTAACGTTAAGAGAAAGTGTATTAGATCCACAAGGAACTGCGGTAAAGGGAGCACTTCATAGTCTTTCATTTACAGAAGTACAAGACGTTCGAATCGGAAAATATATGGAATTAACAATTGATAAATCAGTATCTGATCTGGATAGCAAGGTA
This sequence comes from Bacillus sp. SIMBA_074, assembly GCF_046534555.1. Classification (NCBI taxonomy): domain Bacteria; kingdom Bacillati; phylum Bacillota; class Bacilli; order Caryophanales; family Bacillaceae; genus Bacillus; species Bacillus sp. SIMBA_074. The sequence continues at coordinate 4,950 of NZ_JAWRYM010000007.1, forward strand.
AAAGAAATGTGTGAAAAATTATTAGCAAACGTTGTAATGGAAGACTTCCGTTATGAAGTTGAGGAGGTTGTCGCACAGTGAAATTTGCAGTCATAGTATTCCCAGGTTCGAACTGTGATGTCGATATGTTCCATGCAATTAAAGATGAGCTTGGTGAAGAAGTAGATTACGTTTGGCACGATAGAGAGAATTTAGATGAATATGATGCAATTTTACTACCAGGTGGATTCTCTTACGGTGACTATTTACGTTGTGGTGCTATTTCTCGCTTTGCTAACGCAATGAAAGCAGTGCAAAAAGCTGCTGAGCAAGGAAAGCCAATTTTAGGAGTGTGTAATGGATTCCAGATTCTTGTTGAATCAGGATTACTACCAGGAGCATTAATGAGAAACGAAAACTTAAAGTTTATGTGCCGTACGGTTCAGTTACGTGTTGAAAATAATGAAACTATGTTTACATCACAATATGAAAAAAATGAAGTAATCAATATTCCAATTGCACATGGTGAGGGGAATTACTATTGTGATGAAGCAACTCTTAAACAATTGGAAGAGAATAATCAAATCGCATTCCGTTACGTAGAAAATCCGAATGGAAGCGTTTCAGATATTGCGGGTATTGTAAATGAAAAAGGAAATGTTCTTGGTATGATGCCACACCCAGAGCGTGCTGTAGATGAATTACTTGGCGGTGCTGAAGGTTTAAAAGTCTTTCAATCTATCTTAAAACAGTGGAGGGAAACATATGTCGTTAATGCTTGAGCCAAATCCAACACAAATTAAAGAAGAGCGTATATATGCGGAAATGGGGCTAACAGACGAAGAGTTTGCCATGGTTGAAAAGATTTTAGGCCGTTTGCCGAATTATACAGAAACGGGACTATTCTCTGTTATGTGGTCTGAACATTGTAGTTATAAAAATTCAAAGCCAGTTCTTCGTAAGTTTCCAACGACAGGTGAGCGTGTCTTACAAGGACCTGGAGAAGGCGCTGGAATTGTAGATATCGGTGATAATCAAGCGGTTGTATTTAAAATGGAAAGTCATAACCATCCTTCTGCAATTGAGCCATATCAAGGGGCAGCGACAGGTGTCGGTGGTATTATTCGCGATGTATTCTCTATGGGAGCACGTCCGGTAGCTCTATTAAACTCACTTCGCTTCGGTGAATTACAATCACCACGTGTGAAATATTTATTCGAAGAAGTAGTAGCAGGAATCGCAGGATACGGTAACTGCATTGGTATTCCTACTGTTGGCGGCGAAGTACAGTTTGATCCATGTTATGAAGGAAATCCACTTGTAAATGCAATGTGTGTAGGCCTAATTAATCATGAAGATATAAAAAAAGGGCAAGCACATGGTGCTGGTAATACAGTAATGTACGTAGGAGCATCAACTGGTCGTGATGGTATTCACGGTGCAACATTCGCATCTGAAGAGTTATCTGAAAGCTCAGAAGCGAAGCGTCCGGCAGTTCAAGTAGGGGATCCATTTATGGAGAAACTTCTTATTGAAGCATGTTTAGAACTTATTCAGTCTGATGCACTTGTTGGAATTCAAGATATGGGAGCTGCTGGTTTAACATCATCTTCTGCAGAAATGGCAAGTAAAGCAGGTATGGGTATTGAAATGTACTTAGATGATGTACCGCAGCGTGAAACTGGCATGACTCCATATGAAATGATGTTATCTGAATCACAAGAGCGTATGTTAATCGTTGTGAAAAAAGGTAGAGAGCAAGAAATAGTAGATTTATTTGAGAAGTATGGTCTTGCAGCAGTTACGATGGGGAAAGTAACTGAAGATAAAATGCTTCGCTTATTCCATAAAGATGAAATGGTAGCTGAAGTACCAGCGGATGCTCTTGCAGAAGAAGCACCAATTTATCATAAACCGTCAAAAGAAGCAGCATACTTTGCTGAGTTCCAGCAGATGAAAATGGAAACACCAAAAGTAGAAGATTATAAAGAAACGTTATTATCTTTATTACAACAACCAACGATTGCAAGTAAAGAGTGGGTATATGATCAATATGATTATCAAGTGCGCACTAGCACAATCGTTACACCTGGTTCAGATGCAGCGGTTATACGTGTACGCGGTACAGAAAAAGGATTAGCAATGACGACAGATTGTAACTCTCGCTACATTTATTTAGATCCAGAAGTGGGCGGTAAAATTGCAGTAGCAGAGGCAGCACGTAATATCGTATGTTCTGGCGGGGAGCCACTTGCAATTACAGATTGCTTAAACTTCGGTAACCCAGAAAAACCAGAGATTTTCTGGCAAATTGAGAAATCAGTAGACGGTATGAGTGAAGCTTGCCGCAAGTTACAAACGCCAGTTATCGGCGGGAATGTATCAATGTATAACGAGCGTAGTGGTGAAGCTGTATATCCAACACCAACTGTTGGGATGGTTGGACTTGTACACGATTTAAAACACGTAACAACACAAGAATTTAAACAAGCTGGCGATTTAGTTTATGTAATTGGAGAGACGAAAGCTGAGTTTGGTGGAAGTGAATTACAGAAAATGATCTACGGAAAAATTTTCGGTCAATCACCAAGCATCGATCTAGATGTAGAATTAAAACGCCAAAAACAAGTACTAGCAGCAATTCAAGCTGGCCTTGTTCAATCTGCACATGATGTTGCAGAAGGTGGTTTAGCAGTTGCAATTACTGAAAGTGCAATTGGTGCTAACGGTTTAGGTGCTACTGTGAAATTAGATGGAGAAGAAACGGCGGTATTATTTGCGGAATCACAATCTCGCTTCGTTATAACTGTAAAACGTGAAAATAAAGAAGCATTCGAGAAAGTGGTAGAAGCAATTCAAGTTGGAGAAGTAACAAATACAAATGAAGTAACAATTCATAATGAAGAAAATGAAGTATTACTTACAGCAAATGTAGATGAAATGAGAAAGGCTTGGAAAGGGGCAATCCCATGCTTGCTGAAATAAAGGGGTTAAATGAAGAATGTGGCGTTTTCGGAATTTGGGGGCATGAAAATGCAGCACAAGTTTCGTACTACGGATTGCACAGTTTGCAGCACCGTGGTCAAGAAGGCGCAGGCATCGTCGTAAATAATGGGGAAAAAATCGTCGGTCACAAGGGGTTAGGTTTAATATCAGAAGTGTTTTCAAGAGGTGAGCTAGAAGGATTAAACGGAAAATCAGCAATTGGACACGTACGATATGCAACAGCTGGTGGAAGTGAAGTTGCTAACGTTCAACCATTATTATTCCGTTTTTCCGATCATAGTATGGCATTAGCTCATAACGGAAATTTAATTAATGCAAAGATGCTTCGCCGTGAATTAGAGGCAGAGGGAAGTATTTTTCAAACAAGTTCAGATACAGAGGTACTTTTACATCTTATTAAACGTAGTTCAAAAGATTCTTTAATTGAAAGTGTAAAAGAGGCTCTAAATAAAGTGAAAGGTGCGTTTGCATATCTTTTACTAACTGGAAATGAAATGATCGTTGCGTTAGATCCGAATGGATTCCGTCCTCTTTCAATTGGAAAGATGGGGGATGCTTATGTTGTAGCATCAGAAACATGTGCTTTTGATGTAGTAGGTGCAACATACATTCGTGATGTAGAACCTGGTGAACTACTTATCATCAATGATGAAGGAATTCACGTAGATCGTTTTACAAATGAAGTAGATCATGCAATTTGTAGTATGGAATACATTTACTTTGCACGTCCAGATTCTAATATTGCAGGTATTAACGTTCATGCAGCACGTAAAAACATGGGGAAACGTTTAGCGGCGGAAGCACCTATTGAAGCTGATGTTGTTACTGGTGTACCAGACTCTAGTATTTCAGCAGCAATTGGTTATGCGGAGGCGACAGGCATTCCATATGAGTTAGGACTAATTAAAAATCGTTACGTTGGACGTACGTTTATTCAACCTTCTCAAGAACTGCGAGAGCAAGGGGTTAAGATGAAGCTTTCAGCAGTAAGAGGCGTAGTTGAAGGAAAACGAGTTGTTATGATTGACGATTCTATCGTAAGGGGAACGACAAGTAAACGAATTGTTCGTATGCTTCGCGAGGCTGGAGCGACAGAAGTCCATGTAAGAATTGCTTCACCACCTCTTAAGTATCCATGCTTCTATGGCATTGATATTCAAACGAGAAAAGAATTAATCGCAGCAAATAATTCAATAGAAGAAATCCGTCAAATCATCGGAGCAGATTCTTTAACATTTTTAAGTGAAGATGGATTAGTAGATGCAATTGGACGTCCATATGAAGGGAAATACGGCGGTCTATGTATGGCTTACTTCAATGGGGATTATCCAACAGCTCTTTATGATTATGAGCAAGAGCTTTTAGAAAGTATGAAATAAGAAGAAAAAAGCTTCTACTTCTTTTGATGTAGAAGCTAGCTTCTTTCTTAAAACGGCCGCCCTGGATGGGGAGAAATTAAAAGACGAGGTGTAAAAAACGATGGCGAATGCATATAAGCAAGCAGGAGTAGATATTGAAGCTGGATATGAAGCGGTATCTCGCATGAAAAAACACGTACAAACAACAATGAGAAAAGAAGTGCTAGGAGGTTTAGGCGGTTTTGGAGGTATGTTTGATCTATCAAAATTTGCATTAGAAGAACCTGTATTAGTATCTGGAACAGATGGCGTGGGAACGAAATTGATGCTCGCTTTTATGGCAGATAAACATGACACAATTGGTATTGATGCAGTAGCAATGTGTGTAAATGATATTGTTGTCCAAGGAGCAGAGCCGCTTTTCTTCCTTGATTATATTGCTTGTGGTAAAGCTGAACCTAGTAAAATTGAAAACATCGTCAAAGGTATATCAGAGGGCTGTCGCCAAGCTGGTTGTGCATTAATTGGTGGAGAAACAGCTGAAATGCCAGGAATGTATTCTACGGAAGAATACGATTTAGCTGGTTTTACAGTTGGAATTGTTGATAAAAAGAAAATTGTAACAGGTGAAAAAATTGAAGCTGGTCACGTATTAATTGGCTTAGCATCTAGCGGTATTCATAGTAACGGTTATTCTTTAGTGCGAAAAGTATTACTAGAAGATGGAGAATTATCTTTAAATCGTATTTATGGGCGCTTAGAACTACCTCTTGGTGAAGAATTATTAAAACCAACGAAAATTTATGTCAAACCTATTTTAGAACTATTGAAGAAACATGAAGTATACGGTATGGCGCATATTACAGGTGGCGGGTTCATTGAAAATATTCCACGTATGTTGCCAGAAGGAATCGGTGCGGAAATTGAACTAGGAGCTTGGGAAATTCAGCCGATCTTCAGTTTACTTCAAGAAGTTGGGAAACTAGAAGAGAAAGAAATGTTCAATATTTTTAACATGGGTATTGGTATGGTAGTAGCGGTGAAGGAAGAAGATGCAAAAGATATTGTTAGTCTTCTTGAAGAGCAAGGAGAAACAGCTCGTATTATTGGACGTACTGTACAAGGAGCTGGCGTTACCTTTAATGGGGGCGCAGCACTATGAGTAGATTAGCAGTTTTCGCTTCTGGGAGCGGCTCTAACTTTCAATCTCTCATTAATGCGGTAGAAGAAAAAAGATTGGATGCAGATATTAGTTTATTAGTATGTGATAAACCAGAGGCACGCGCTATTGGACGGGCACATTATCACCATATTCCGTGTTTTGCCTTTTCAGCGAAAGCATATGATTCAAAAGAAGCATTTGAAAAAGAGATATTAAAAAAGCTAGAAGAGTATGAAATTGATTATGTTATTTTAGCTGGATATATGCGTTTAATTGGATCGACTTTACTAGAAGCGTACAGCGGGAAAATTATTAATATTCATCCATCACTACTACCGAGTTTTCCAGGGAAAGATGCTGTTGGTCAAGCGTTAGAAGCGGGTGTGAAAGTAACTGGAGTAACGATTCATTATGTAGATGCAGGTATGGATACAGGCCCAATTATTGCGCAAGAAGCAGTAGTTGTTTCTGAAGGGGATACAAGAGAAAGCTTACAAAAGAAAATTCAACAAGTTGAACATAAATTATACGTAAATACAGTGAATCAAATTGTTCATTCTGTGAAAAAACCAACTGTTAACTAACATACAACCAGGGGTGAAGGATAAATGAAAAAGCGTGCATTAGTAAGTGTTTCAGATAAAACAGGAGTAGTAGAATTTGTTAAAGGTTTACTTGAACAAGGGATTGAAGTTATTTCAACAGGTGGTACGAAAAAATTACTAGAAGAAAACGGCTTACAAGTAATTGGTATTTCTGAAGTAACTGGTTTCCCAGAAATTATGGATGGCCGTGTAAAAACATTACATCCAAATATTCATGGTGGTCTATTAGCAGTTCGTGATAATGAAACGCATGTAGCGCAAATGAATGAATTAGGTATTCAACCAATTGACTTTGTTGTTGTTAACTTGTACCCATTTAAAGAAACAATCGCTAAGCCTGATGTAACATTTGCTGATGCAATTGAAAATATTGATATCGGTGGCCCAACAATGATTCGCTCTGCTGCGAAAAATCATAAATTTGTATCGGTAATTGTAGATCCAGTAGATTATGATGTTGTATTAGCAGAACTAAAAGAGAACGGTGAAGTAGCAGAGGAAACGAAACGTAAATTAGCAGCGAAAGTATTCCGTCATACAGCAGCGTATGATGCGTTAATTTCTAACTACTTAACAAAGCAAATGGGCGAAGAAAGCCCAGAAACGTTAACGGTGACATTTGAGAGAAAACAAGATTTACGCTATGGCGAAAATCCACATCAAAAAGCAACGTTCTATAAAGCGCCATTCGCAGCAACTTCTTCTGTTGCATATGCAGAAAAATTACACGGTAAAGAATTATCTTACAACAATATCAATGATACGGATGCAGCGCTTAGCATCGTAAAAGAATTTACAGAACCGGCAGTAGTAGCGGTAAAACATATGAATCCATGTGGCGTTGGCGTAGGAACTGATATTCATGAAGCATACACACGTGCTTATGAAGCGGATCCAGTATCAATCTTCGGCGGTATTATTGCAGCAAATCGTGAAATTGATAAAGCTACAGCTGAAAAGTTACATGAAATTTTCTTAGAAATTGTTATCGCTCCTTCGTTCTCACAAGAAGCTTTAGAAGTGTTGCAAAGTAAGAAGAACTTACGCTTACTAACTGTAAATATTGAAAAAGAGACAAGTGCAAGTAAAAAGCTAACTTCTGTACAAGGTGGTCTTCTTGTTCAAGAAGAAGATACGTTATCATTAGATGAGGACGCAATTTCAATTCCAACGAAACGTGAACCATCAGAGCAAGAATGGAAAGATTTAAAACTAGCTTGGAAAGTTGTAAAACATGTGAAATCAAATGCAATTGTTTTAGCGAATGATAACATGACAGTTGGTGTAGGCGCGGGACAGATGAACCGTGTAGGTTCTGCAAAAATCGCAATTACACAAGCTGGCGAAAAAGCACAAGGTAGCGCACTTGCATCTGATGCTTTCTTCCCAATGCCAGATACAGTAGAAGAAGCAGCAAAAGCTGGAATTACAGCAATCATCCAACCAGGCGGATCGATTCGTGATGAAGATTCTATTAAAATGGCAGATGCGTATGGGATTACTATGGTGTTCACTGGCGTACGTCATTTCAAACACTAATAGAGGATGTTAAAAAAGTCCGGTCAAGATAACTGTCGCATGTCGTCGTTGCAATGCCAGTGCGGTACTCATGTAGGAAAGCTACACTCCGTGTCCTCCTGGCAAATGCGCCTCGACCTGCTCGGTTCTCTTGATCCTCCTTTTTAACTTTCTATTGATACGGTTGTTAAAAAAGTCCGGTCAAGATAACTGTCGCATGTCGTCGTTGCAATGCCAGTGCGGTACTCATGTAGGAAAGCTACACTCCGTGTCCTCCTGGCAAATGCGCCTCGACCTGCTCGGTTCTCTTGATCCTCCTTTTTAAACTTTTATTGATATGAAAACAAACTAGGAGCATAGCTTCTAGTTTGTACTTATTTAATTATTGGGGGATGGAATATGAATGTTTTAGTAATTGGCCGTGGTGGACGTGAGCATGCTTTAGCTTGGAAATTTGCACAATCTGAAAAGGTAGAAAAAGTATATGTAGCGCCAGGTAATGAAGGTATGCGAGATGTTGCAACACCAGTTGATATTGATGAGAATGATTTCGATGCATTAGTCTTATTTGCAAAAGAGAAGAATGTTGAATTAACTTTCGTTGGACCAGAGATTCCACTTATGAACGGAATCGTGGATCGTTTTAAGGAAGAGGGCCTTCGTGTATTTGGTCCTAATAAAGCAGCTGCTGTTATTGAAGGTAGTAAAGCTTTTACAAAAGAGCTTATGGAAAAGTATGATATTCCAACTGCGGCATATGAAACTTTTACAGACTATGAAGAAGCAGTAAAGTATATTCAAAAAGTTGGTGCACCGATTGTAATTAAGGCAGATGGTTTAGCTGCTGGTAAAGGTGTAACAGTAGCAATGACGCTTGAAGATGCATTGCAAGCTGTGAAAGAAATGCTGAAAGATGTGAAATTCGGTGAAGCAAGCAAGAAGGTCGTTATTGAGGAGTTTCTAGATGGACAAGAATTTTCATTAATGGCATTCGTAAATGGAACAACCGTACATCCGATGGTAATTGCTCAAGATCATAAACGCGCTTTTGATGGGGATAAAGGTCCAAATACAGGCGGAATGGGTGCATATTCTCCAGTACCACAAATTCCAGAGTCAGCAGTTCAAGAAGCGATTCAAACAGTATTACACCCAACTGCCAAGGCGATGATTGCAGAAAACCGTTCGTTTACAGGTATTTTATACGCAGGTCTTATTTTAACAAATGATGGTCCAAAGGTAATTGAATTTAATGCACGCTTTGGTGATCCTGAAACAGAAGTTGTATTACCTCGCTTAGAAAATGATTTAGTTGATGTATGCAACTCTGTGTTAGATGAAAGTGAACTAACTTTACAATGGTCAGAAGATGCTGTTATCGGTGTTGTACTTGCTTCTAAAGGATATCCAGAAGCGTATAAAAAAGGTGAAATTATTAACGGATTAGATGCACTGCAAGATGTGATTGTTTTCCATGCGGGGACAGTAATGAAACACGGTGATTTTGTAACAAACGGTGGCCGTGTATTATTTGTTGCTTGCAAGGCGAATAGTTTACAAGAAGCGAAAGATAAAGTATATAAAGAAATCGGTAAAATTGAGAGTGATGGTCTATTTTACCGAAGTGATATAGGATATCGTGCAATTGGGCATGAGATGATGAAAAGCTAATGTATAAAAAATCCCGCTGATTTCTCAGCGGGATTTTTATGCATCTTTATCTTTTTTTAATTTCCCTTTTTGCTTTGCCATTTCTCGAAGTAAATACTCGATGTGTGCATTGACGCTACGAAACTCATCATTCGCCCATTTTTCGATGACTGCGTGTAATTCAGGATCAATACGTAATGGAAAGCTTTTCTTTTTGGCCATAATCACTTACAACCTTTAGTATAGGCTTCCTGTATTAATAACTGGTTGCGCACCTTTATCTGAAACGATGGCAACTAATAAATTGTTCACCATATTTGCTTTACGCTCGTCATCGAGTTCCAGTACGCCTTCTTCATCTAACATATGGATTGAATCTTTCGCCATCTTCACAGCACCTTCAACAATCTCTTTTCTAGCAGCTAATACTGCTTTTGCTTGTTGACGCTGGAGCATTGCATGGGCAATTTCTGTTGCGTAAGCTAAATGTGTTAAACGAGTTTCTAATACTTCTACGCCAGCGATTTCAAGTCGTGCTTCTAACTCACGCTTTAATTCTTCAGAGATCTCTTCAGTATTTCCTCGTAACGTGATGCAAGTTTCATCTTGGAAATTATCATAAGGATATTTTGTAGCAACGTGGCGGATTGCTGTTTCACTTTGAATTTCTACGAATCGATCGTAATGCTCAACACCAAACATTGCTTTTGCGGAATCAACAACTTTATATACGATAACGGCTGCAATTTCAATTGGATTGCCCTCAACATCGTTTACTTTTAATTTCTTACTGTTAAAGTTTTCAACACGTAAAGATACAGTTTGACGAAACGCGAATGGAATTGTTAAAAATAAACCATTTTGACGAATTGTTCCTAAATAACTACCGAAGAACGTAATAACTTTCGCTTGATTCGGTTGAACGATACCGATACCTGTAGCTAAAACAGATGCTAATATGAGAGCTAAAATAGCTATTACAAACATTTCTTGTACAAGGAAAAATACACCGACAGCGGCTAAAACTAAAATTCCAATAACGCCGAGAAATCCATTAACATAAAATACTTGTTTTTCTTTCATATGATCGCCTCCTTGATATAAAAATGATATCACTTTTATATCATTACATGCAAGAGGGTTACACCTAATTTTCTGAATTTTATTGTTTGATATCTTTTATGTACATTTTAAGGGCGAAAACAAGAATGTACGTTCTGTTTCATGGTAAAATAAAGAAGACTTAGCTGCCCACTGCAGCAGCTAAGTCCCTTTGAGAGCATCTTGCATCGTGACAAATGATTCAAAGCGGTTTTGCCAGGATTAATTCTTCAATCGCTGACTCAATCTCTTTGTCAGAAGTGTCATAACTTCCATCTGACTTTGACTTTGGCTTGTCATGACTGGAAGCTGAATTAACTTCTTCTTTATTATGTCCTTTTTCAGTGAAATTCATGCTAGGCATTTTAAATGCGCTCATATTCATATATTTTCCAAACTTACAGGCTTCAACAATAGGGCAGAAACGAACGATTCCCTCCGCAATTTTCATGGCACCAATCCATAGCAAAACTTTAGACCAAGTGCACCAAGGTTTACGTACGAGTTTAGCTGTACTACAACCGAAGAGGATGAGTCCGAGTGTGATTCGAATTAGAGCACTAATTGTGCCGATGTTTTGCTTCATTAGAAAAACACTCCTTTTTAATTAACTTCGAAATAGAAAATACTATTTCATTTGTTAGTATTCCGTATAAGTTTTTTGATATGTAATCCAACATTTGACGTTGAAAAAGATGTTGGATTGGGCGTGTGTGTAGGTAGCTTTTTTTGTTATAATGAAAGAATGCGTAAAAGGAAGTTCAAAAAGTCTGGTAAAGATAGCTGTCGCATTTCATCGTTGTATACGCCAGTCCGGTACTCATGTAGGGAAAACTACATTCCGTTCCTCCTGGCGAATGCGCCTCGACCTGCTCGGCTCTCTATATCCTCCTTTTTGAACAAATATAGTAGGGAAGTTCAAAAAGTCCGGTAAAGATATAGCAAGGAATGTAAAAAATCTTGATAAAAATTAACTGTTATTTTGAACAGAAATTATATAACTAGAGAAAAGAAAGGGTGTTTTCATGTACGATATTTCCAAATGGAAACATGTATTTAAGCTTGATCCAAATAAGGAGTTAAGTGACGAACATTTAGAAATGATTTGTGAATCTGGAACGGATGCTGTTATTGTAGGCGGAAGTGATGGAGTGACAATTGATAACGTATTACACATGCTAGTTAGCATTCGTAGATATGCAGTGCCTTGTGTGTTAGAGGTTTCTGATGTGGAGGCAATTACACCAGGATTTGATTTTTATTACATCCCAAGTGTTTTAAATAGCCGAAAAGTAGAATGGGTAACAGGTGTTCATCATGAGGCATTGAAAGAATTTGGGGATATTATGGACTGGGACGAAATTTACATGGAAGGGTATTGTGTTTTAAACCCAGAAGCGAAAGTAGCCCAGCTTACAGATGCAAAATGTGATTTAACAGAAGATGATGTTATTGCATATGCGCGTTTAGCAGACAAGCTATTACATTTACCGATATTCTATTTAGAATATAGCGGGACGTATGGAGACATTGAGCTTGTTAAAAATGTAAAAGCAGAATTGAAACAAGCTAAGCTATATTATGGCGGTGGTATTTCTAATGCAGAACAAGCGAAAGAAATGGCACAGTATGCTGATACAGTAGTTGTTGGAAATATTATTTATGATGATATAAAATCGGCATTAAAAACAGTTAAAGCAGTAAAAGGAGAGTAGGTGCAGGCACATATGAGTACGACAGATAAGTTATTAAATGGTTTAAATCCGCAGCAACAAAAAGCAGTACAAACAACAAATGGAGCACTTCTATTAATGGCAGGCGCAGGTAGTGGGAAAACACGTGTGTTAACACACCGTATTGCATATTTACTTGGTGAAAAAGGTGTGGCGCCATGGAATGTACTAGCAATTACCTTTACAAATAAAGCTGCTCGTGAAATGCGTGAGCGTATTGATAAACTTGTTGGACCAGAAGCAGAAGATATTTGGATTTCTACGTTCCACTCTATGTGCGTACGTATTTTACGACGTGATATTGACCGCATTGGTATTAATCGTAACTTTACAATCTTAGATTCAGGTGATCAGTTAACTGTAGTAAAAAAAATTATGAAGGAGCGCAATATTGACCCGAAGAAGTTTGAGCCGCGCTCTATTTTAGCGGGTATTAGCAATGCGAAAAATGAACTGTTATCTGCAGATAAATATGCAAAAAAAATTACAACCGCTGATCCATATGAAAAATTAACGAGCGATGTATATACAGAATATCAAAAACGTCTTTTGAAAAATAACTCATTAGACTTTGATGATTTAATTATGACGACGATTCAGCTATTTGAACGTGTTCCAGAAGTACTAGAGTTTTATCAGCGTAAATTCCAATATATTCACGTTGATGAGTATCAAGATACGAACAAAGCTCAGTACCTTCTTGTTAAACATTTGGCATCACGTTTTAAAAACCTTTGTGTTGTTGGTGATTCGGATCAGTCTATTTACCGCTGGCGCGGGGCTGACATTTCTAACATTTTGTCATTCGAAAAAGACTATGAGAATGCACAAGTTATTCTGTTAGAACAAAACTATCGTTCATCACAAAATATTTTAAATGCAGCTAATGCTGTAATTGAAAAAAATTCAAACCGTAAACCGAAGAAATTATGGACAGAAAATCAAATTGGAAGCAAAATCTCGTATTATCGTGCTGCAACCGAAAAGGACGAAGCGTATTTTGTTGCGAAAAAAATTCGTGATGATATTCAAATGGGGAACCGAAAATATACTGATTTTGCAGTGTTATATCGTACAAATGCCCAGTCTCGTATGATTGAGGAGATTTTCCTAAAATCTAATATCCCTTACAAAATTGTCGGAGGTACTAAGTTCTACGACCGTAAAGAGATTAAAGACATTTTGGCGTACTTACGTTTAATTGGGAATCCAGATGATGAGATTAGTTTTGGACGTATTATAAACATGCCAAAGCGCGGGATTGGTGCGACTTCTATCGATAAAATTATTAATTATGGTGTGCAAAACGGAATCTCATTAACTGCTGTATTTGATGAGATTGAGCATGTTGGTGTAAGTGCAAAAATAACAAAAGCAGTAAAAGAATTCGCAAGTTTATTACACAACTGGGTAAATATGCAAGAGTATTTATCTGTTACAGAATTAGTAGAAGAAGTTATTGAGAAGACAGGCTATCGCGATATGTTGAAAAATGAGCGTTCTTTAGAAGCAGAAGGTCGTTTAGAAAACTTAGACGAGTTTTTATCTGTTACACAAACATTTGAATCCCAAAGCGAAGATAAGAGCCTTGTTGCATTCTTAACAGACTTAGCTCTTGTTGCGGATATTGATCGTGTAGATGAAGATCCAACTGCTGGTGAAGAAGTTATTTTAATGACGATGCACTCAGCAAAAGGATTAGAGTTCCCAGTTGTCTTTATTGTTGGCTTAGAGGAAGGGATATTCCCGCATACTCGTTCTCTTATGGAAGAGGATGAAATGCAAGAAGAGCGTCGTCTTGCCTATGTAGGTATTACTCGTGCAGAAGAAGAGCTATACTTATCCAATGCTCAAATGCGTACTTTATTTGGTAGAACAAGTATGAATGCAGCATCTCGATTTATTACAGAAATTCCGGCAGAATTAGTAGAACCATTAAACGAAACAGCACCGAAGCGTGAAACTTCGTTTGGTGCAAAAGGAAGAACGACAAGCGCAACTACAACACGTTCTCGTTCAGCTTTCGCGCGTCCGGCTGTTAAGACGACAGGTGGCGAGCAAATTGGCTGGGGAATAGGCGATAAAGCTGCTCACCAGAAGTGGGGAGTCGGTACAGTTGTAAGTGTAAAGGGTGAAGGAGATTCAAAAGAATTAGATATTGCGTTCCCAAGCCCAATTGGTATTAAACGTTTATTAGCAAAATTTGCACCTGTGACGAAACAATAGGAAAGGACTGAGGATATGTCAAAAGAGATAGCCAAAAAACGTATAGAAGAACTGCGTGATTTGTTAAATACATTTAACTATCAATATCACGTATTAGACAATCCTTCTGTTTCTGATGCGGAATATGACCGTGATATGCAGGAGCTTATAAAATTAGAAGCAGAGAACCCAGAGTTTATGAGTGAAGACTCTCCCTCCATTCGCGTTGGGGGGACTGTTCTTGATATATTTGAAAAGGTAACGCATAAATCACCAATGTTAAGTTTAGGAAACGCGTTTAATGAAGGCGATTTGCGTGATTTTGATCGAAGAGTACATCAGGGAATTGATGATGCGAATGTAAGATATATATGCGAATTAAAAATTGACGGACTTGCTGTTTCACTTCATTATGAAAAAGGACGCTTCATTCAAGGAGCAACACGTGGTGATGGTATAACGGGTGAAGATATTACCCAAAACTTAAAAACGATTAAAGCTATCCCGCTGCGTTTAAATGAAGAAGTAACGTTAGAAGCACGAGGCGAGGCTTATATGCCGAAGCGTTCATTCGTTAAATTAAATGAGGAAAAAGAGCAAAATGGTGAAGATGTATTTGCGAATCCACGTAATGCGGCAGCAGGATCGATACGCCAACTTGATCCGAAAATTGCAGCGAAGCGTAACTTATCTATGTTTGTGTATGGTCTTGCTAATGTAGAAGAAAAAACAATTCCATCCCACAGTGAATCACTGGATTTCTTAGGTGAGCTTGGATTTAAGACGAATCCAAATCGTCGTACATGTGAAACAATTGAAGACGTAATAGCCTATGTAGAAGAGTGGCAAGAAAAACGCCCGCATCTTGATTATGAGATTGACGGAATCGTTATAAAAGTAGACGATGTTGCTATTCAAGAAAGCTTAGGAACTACAGCAAAGAGTCCAAGATGGGCAATAGCTTATAAATTCCCAGCTGAAGAAGTTGTGACGAGATTAACAGGGATTGAATTAAGTGTCGGCCGTACAGGAGTTGTAACACCAACTGCAGAGCTGGAGCCAGTGCGAGTAGCCGGAACTATTGTCCGTCGTGCTTCTTTACATAACGAAGATTTAATTCGTGAAAAGGATATTCGAATTGGTGACTACGTTGTTGTGAAAAAGGCTGGAGATATTATTCCTGAAGTTGTGAACGTTATTTTTGATAAGCGTACTGGTGAGGAAGAAGAATATCATATGCCAACGCATTGTCCAGCGTGTGAGAGTGAACTTGTTCGTTTAGAAGAAGAAGTAGCACTTCGATGTATAAATCCGACTTGTCCCGCTCAAATTCGTGAAGGATTAATCCATTTCGTTTCAAGAAATGCAATGAATATTGACGGACTTGGAGAACGTGTAATTACACAACTCTTTGATGCGGATTATATTCGTACGTTTGCTGATTTATATTCATTGACGAAAGAGCAATTATTACAACTAGAACGTTTCGGTGAAAAATCAGCAACAAATTTAGTACAAGCAATTGAGAATTCTAAGGAAAACTCATTAGAGCGATTATTATTCGGTCTTGGTATTCGCCACGTCGGTGCGAAAGCCGCACGTACATTTGCTGAGTATTTCGAAACGATGGATGAGCTTGTGAAAGCAACGGAAGAAGAACTAAAAACAATTAACGAGATTGGTGAAAAAATGGCTCAATCCGTTGTAACGTATTTCGATAATGAAGACGTATTAGAGCTATTACAACAATTTAAAGAGTATGGCGTGAACATGGCATACAAAGGTATGAAAATTGCTGATTTACAAAATGTTGAATCGTACTTTGCAGGAAAAACTGTCGTCTTAACAGGGAAATTAGAAGTTATGGGACGCAGTGAAGCAAAGAAGAATATTGAGGCATTAGGTGGAAAAGTAACAGGAAGTGTTAGTAAAAGTACGGATTTAGTTGTTGCTGGTGAAGCTGCTGGTTCGAAATTAGCGCAAGCAGAGAAGCACAATGTTGAAGTTTGGAATGAAGAGAGGTTCTTACAAGAGCTGAATAAGTAAGAGGTGCAAACTTACGATGAAAAAAATAGCGTTAGCGGTATTAAGTCTTAGCCTACTTGTAAGTGGGTGTAGTATGGGTTCCAATAAAGATGAAAAAGCAGTTGAGAAATCGGGGAAAGCGAAAGAACAAGCAGTTATCCCGAAATACTCCATTTCGGATGAATATTATAAGACAACGGTTCAATTTGATCCAGGTAAGGCACGTGGTTTAGTTGTACAAGGTTTAAATAGTCGCCTTGATATAGATGAATTTGAAACAGGATTAATGCGCATTGCCAAAGAATCATTTAGTACGAAAGATTATTTCTTTAAAGGCGGAAAGGTTCTAGAGGCTCAAAATATACAAATGCTTGTAAAAAGGAAGCGTACAGATGCTGAACAAAAAGAGCTAGAGGATAAGTTGAAAAAAGATGCAGTTAAATTTCCGAATATCGGACTGAATCCAGCCTTAAGTGAAGGTTCGGAGTCACTAGAAGTGAAAAATAAAAAACATCCAATGTATATCTCAAATATTTTAGAGCATGATTACTACGTACAAAAAGGTGGGAACGATGCTGAACCTGATGGCATTGTAATTGGATTAGCGATGAATT
The DNA here is from genome assembly GCF_046534555.1 of Bacillus sp. SIMBA_074. Classification (NCBI taxonomy): domain Bacteria; kingdom Bacillati; phylum Bacillota; class Bacilli; order Caryophanales; family Bacillaceae; genus Bacillus; species Bacillus sp. SIMBA_074. The sequence goes on from NZ_JAWRYM010000007.1 coordinate 21,906, forward strand.
CTGTTCAATATTATGAGGAAGAGCATGGGTATCCACGTGAGGCTGCAATCCCAAATGAAAAAATGTTAGCTGAAGGGAAAAAAATGGCCCAAGAAATCTTGAAATTCATGCATCAAAAAGACGCTGCGACAAAAAATGTTCCGATAACATTTGCAATTTATCGTCAAAGTCCAAAGTCTTCACTTGTGCCAGGGAATTTTGTTTCTTATGCTAAGGTAGAAAAAGGTAGTGAAACGGTTGAGGATTGGAAACCAATCAATGAGAAATATTATTTGTTCCCGTCTGAACAAGCAAAAGCGGATAATAAACGTGAAGACCTTGCAAGGGTGTCAAACTTTAAAGCGAAGTTAAGTGAGTATTTCCAAGGCGATTATACAGCTGTTATCGGTACTGGAATGTATAGAGATGATGAATTAAAAGAAATGAAGCTCGATATTCCTGTCCAATTCAATGGGAAAGCTGAAGTAATTGGTTTTACACAATATGTAGCTGGACTTGTTATGGAATACTTCCCGAATTATATGAAAGTACAAGTAACAATTAAATCTGTAGAACGTCCAGAAGCAATTATTATACGTGAAGCGAAGCAAGATGAACCGTTTGTGAAAATTTTAGATTAAAGATGAGAGCTGTTCCATAAAGGAACAGCTTTTTTTCTTGAAAAATTTTGTTATAATTTTAAATGTTACAAATAAAGGGGTAAGGGGCAAAGTCATGGAAGAACTAAGCTTTCAAGTCATTATTTTATTAATTGCATTCGGGTTTTTAGCTGCTTTTATTGATTCGGTTGTTGGAGGAGGAGGGTTAATTTCGCTTCCTGCACTTATGTTTGTTGGTTTATCACCAGCTTCGGCAATCGCAACGAATAAATTAGCTGCAACGATGGGGACGCTTACGAGTACAATTTATTTTATTCGATCAGGCAAGGTGGATTTTCGGATTGTAGGAAAGTTAATCCCGTTAACTATTATTGGAGCAGTCGCAGGGGCTTTAGTAGTAAAGTTTATTCCGCCTGATATTTTGCGTCCACTAGTGCTCGTAATGTTGGTTTTTATTTCCATTTATATTATTGTGAAAAAAGATTGGGGAAGTGCATCTACCTATAAAAAGATGACAAAAGGAAAAACATTAATGTTTTTCTTTGTTATTTTAATGATAGGATTTTATGATGGATTTTTTGGACCAGGGACAGGATCCTTTTTAATTTTTGCATTTTTATTAATTGGTCTGGATTTTATTCAAGCGGCAGCATCTGGAAAACTTTTGAACTTCGTTAGTAATATCGTATCTTTAATTACTTTTTTATTTTTAGATGTGATTCATTTTGAATACGGTATAATTATGGGATTATCAATGATTTTAGGTGCTTATTTTGGATCGAAGTTTGCAGTTCAAAAAGGTATTGGATATGTAAGGACTTTATTTTTATTAGTTACTATTTTATTAATCGGGAAAAATGTTTTGGAATATACTCATATTTTGTAGATTCATACGTATGTATGAATCTCTTTTTTTATTATATTTTAAAAATTTATTAATTTTTAAAATATAAGTCTAGGAATATTTGAATAAATCTAAATTATCGTGTAGAATAATGTTGTAAAATGTAAACGTTTTTCTAAGGGGAGGCTAAAAAGATGGTAGTAGCATACAAACATGAGCCATTTACAGATTTTTCAGTAGAGGCTAACAAATTAGCGTTTGAAGAGGGTTTAAAGAAAGTAGAATCTTATCTTGGACAAGACTATCCATTAATTATCGGGGGAGAAAAAATCACTACAGAAGACAAAATTGTTTCTGTAAACCCTGCAAATAAAGAGGAACTTGTTGGTCGCGTTTCAAAAGCAAGCCGTGAATTAGCTGAAAAAGCAATGCAAGTAGCGGATGCAACATTCCAAACTTGGAGAAAGTCAAAACCAGAAATGCGTGCAGATATTTTATTCCGTGCTGCAGCAATCGTTCGTCGTAGAAAACATGAGTTCTCTGCTATTCTTGTAAAAGAAGCAGGTAAACCATGGAATGAGGCAGATGCTGATACAGCAGAAGCAATCGACTTTATGGAATATTATGCTCGTCAAATGTTGAAATTAAAAGACGGTATTCCAGTAGAAAGCCGTCCAATTGAATATAATCGTTTCTCTTACATTCCATTAGGAGTAGGTGTTATCATTTCTCCTTGGAATTTCCCATTCGCAATTATGGCAGGTATGACAACAGCTGCTGTAGTTTCTGGTAACACAGTATTACTAAAACCAGCTAGTACAACTCCTGTAGTAGCAGCGAAATTTATGGAAGTATTAGAAGAAGCTGGTTTACCAGCTGGCGTAGTAAACTTCGTTCCAGGTAATGGCTCTGAAGTTGGTGACTACTTAGTAGATCACCCTCGTACACGTTTCGTTAGCTTTACTGGATCTCGCGATGTAGGTATTCGTATTTACGAACGTGCAGCAAAAGTAAACCCGGGACAAATTTGGTTAAAACGTGTTATCGCTGAAATGGGCGGTAAAGATACAATCGTTGTTGATAAAGAGGCAGATCTTGAATTAGCAGCTAAATCTATCGTTGCATCAGCATTCGGATTCTCAGGACAAAAATGTTCTGCATGTTCTCGTGCAGTAATCCATGAAGATGTATACGATCATGTATTAAATCGTGCTGTTGAATTAACAAAAGAATTAACAGTAGGTAACCCGGATGCAAAAGATATTAACATGGGACCTGTTAATGACCAAGCTGCATTCGATAAAGTAATGAGCTATGTTGCAATTGGTAAAGAAGAAGGTAAAATCGTATCAGGTGGCGAAGGAGACGATTCTAAAGGCTGGTTCATCCAACCAACAATCGTTGCTGACGTTGCAGAAGATGCTCGCTTAATGAAAGAAGAAATCTTCGGACCAGTAGTAGCATTCTGTAAAGCAAAAGACTTTGATCATGCACTTGCAATTGCAAACAATACAGAATACGGTTTAACAGGAGCAGTTGTTACTAACAACCGTGACCATATTGAAAAAGCACGTGAAGACTTCCACGTTGGTAACTTATACTTCAACCGTGGATGTACTGGTGCAATCGTAGGTTACCAACCATTCGGTGGCTTTAACATGTCTGGTACAGACTCTAAAGCTGGTGGTCCTGACTACTTAGCACTTCACATGCAAGCAAAAACTACTTCTGAAACTTTATAAGAAATAGTAGAAAAGATCTTCACAGACTGTGAAGATCTTTTCTTTTTGAGAAGCTCTCTAATAGAAGCTAGTTAATTTCAATCAAGAAAAAGTTTCCAAATATTACTATTTGTTCTTTTGAATTAGTTAAACCCTATTAATATCGGGATAAACATGAAAATAGAAACAAAACAGCGAGAAAAATTGACTTATTAGTCATATTTTTTAGTATTCATTTTGAGGATTTCCTGTATAATACAATTTGAAAGAAAATCTATGGTTAGACAAGAGAACACTCCTTTCGGCTTTGCTAACTGAAAGGAGTGTTTTTTTTAGGTCGCTAAAAACTCTTCTGTACTCATTATATTTGCGTATACTCCATTTAAACTCGCCAAAATTGTATTATGAATATAAACAGCTGGTATAGTAGCATTCTTAAATGAAAGATCTTTTGTAGCACAAGCATCGTGTATTACGGTACAGTGAAGGCCAAAATCAAAAGCAGCTCTTACTGTAGCATCAATACACATATGGGTCATCATCCCGCATATTACGACGTGCTCAATTCCTGAACGTTGTAATTGTTCTAGAAGATCAGTTTCTCGGAAGCTATTTGGATAATGTTTAAGGATAACGGTTTCCTCTCTAAGTGGACGGACATTTTCGTGAATATGGACACCTTCTGTATTGGGTAGGAAAAAAGTAGCGCTATCTTTTATAGCTACATGTTGGATATGAAAAATAGGTTCGTTTCTTATTCTAAAATGTTGTAGTAGCTGACTAGCATATTCACTTGCTTCTACTGGATTACGTAATTCCATCATTCCGCTTGGAAAATAATCATTTTGAATGTCGACGAGCAAAAGAGCTGTTTTCATATATCTATCTTCCTCCGATTTCATATTCAAATAATGTTATTCAATGAGTAGAGAAGATTCTCCTTTTTAAAAGTATGAGTGAGAAGGATTTTACATAACTTTAAAAATCACTATTGTATTGTTACTTCTTATTTTAAAATCCAAATAGAGAAATAATTAATATTTTTTCTAAAAATTGTATTGACTCTCATTATTCTGAGTTCTATAATAAGACTTAATTAAACGACAATTAAATCGATACACTCTTATCCAGAGAGGTGGAGGGACTGGCCCTACGATACCTCAGCAACGGGTTTTTTAATACCGTGCTAACTCCAGCAAGCCTATAAAGGCTTGGAAGATGAGAAGATGTGAATGAGTACATATAAAAGTGCTCTCCTTCTTATCTTTTATTACTGATAAGAAGGAGAGCACTTTTTATTTTACCTCGAAAGCTCTACTTCAAGTTTTTACAGCATATAGGAGGGAAGAAAATGATTTCTTTTAACAATGTAAGTAAAGTATATGAATCAGGTGGGCAATCTGTTCATGCGGTTGAGGATGTAACGCTGTCAGTTGAAAAGGGCGAAATTTTTGGCATTATCGGATTTAGTGGTGCTGGAAAGAGTACGTTATTACGTTTAGTAAATATGTTAGAAAGACCAACTGCAGGAACAATTTCAATAGATGATAAAGATATTACATCATTATCGGCGAAAGAATTACGGAAACTGAGACAAAGAATTGGGATGATTTTCCAAAGCTTTAATCTATTTAATTCAAGAACGGTGTTTGGGAACATTGCTTATCCATTAAGGTTAGCGAAATTGCCGAAGAATGAGATAAAAGAAAGAGTGAATGAACTACTAAAATTTGTTGGTTTAGAAGATAAAGCGAACTATTATCCAGAACAGTTATCAGGTGGACAAAAGCAGCGTGTTGGGATTGCAAGAGCACTTGCGACATCACCGGATATTCTCATATGTGATGAGGCAACATCAGCTTTAGATCCGGAAACAACAACAGAAATCTTAAATTTATTAAAGAAAGTAAATAGAGAGTACAATTTAACGATCCTACTTATTACACATGAAATGCACGTTGTGAAAGAAATTTGTCACCGTGTAGCCGTTATGGAAAAAGGAAAAGTAATTGAAGAAGGAAAACTGTTTGACGTTTTCACACAACCAAAAACAAAGACAACTCAAAATTTTGTACGCTCTGTTATTAATGATCACTTACCAGAAAGTGTTCTAGCGAAAATTCAAAACGGAGGTCAAATTTATCGCCTGACTTTTACTGGGGAAGAGACAGGGCAGCCTGTACTATCATATATTGCGAAAAACTATAACGTCGATGTAAATGTTCTTTATGGAAATATTATTGAACTCCAAAATGTGCTATTTGGAAATCTTCTTGTAGAACTACAAGGTGAACAGAAAGAAATTCAAAAAGCATTACAACATCTAAGACTGCAAGTGCAGCTGAAGGAGGTAGAAGCTCATGCGAGTTGATTGGAGTATATTTTGGCCTCGCATATTAGATGCGACGGGGGATACCCTCTTAATGGTAATTGTAACCCTTATATTCGCTACAATTCTCGGTATACCTCTAGGTTTACTGTTGTATGTAACGAGAAAAGGAAATTTTTTAGAAAATAAATGGGTCTTTTCTATTCTTAATATCATAATTAATACAATTCGTCCGGTTCCATTCATTATCTTTTTAGTAGCTTTAAGCCCACTAACAAGAAGTGTTATTGGAACGACGATTGGAACGGCTGCAGCAATCTTCCCAATGACGTTAGTTGCATCAATTGGTATTGCTAGAATGGTTGAAACAAATCTTGTTTCTGTTCCGAAAGGAGTAATTGAAGCAGCACAAGCAATGGGCGCTTCACCACTTAGAATTGTTTTTGAAATCCTTGTACCAGAAGCTTTAGCACCATTGATCCTAGGTGTCACGTTTATGACGGTCGGTTTAATTGAATTTTCTGCAGTCGCAGGACTTGTCGGTGGTGGCGGTCTTGGTGACTTAGCAATGACATATGGTTATCAACGCTTTGATACGTCAGTTATGTTTGTAACGGTCGTTTTACTTATTATTCTTGTACAGGTAGCTCAAAATTTAGGGAACTACTTTGCGAAAGTCTTTTTACGCAGATCATAAAAAGGAAGAGGGGAAAAGAAAATGAAGAAAATTTTAGCCTTTGCATTATCAGCGATCGTAGGAATTACAGCGTTAAGCGGCTGCTCAGGTGGAGATACAGGTGCAGGAGCGAAAGAGAAAGTAGTTCGCGTCGGTGTAACTGGAACAGATGGAGACGTTTGGGAAATTTTAAAGAAAAAAGCTGAAAAAGAAGGAATTAAAATTAAACTGGTTGAGTTCTCTGATTACACAACACCCAACAAAGCGTTAGCTGATGGAGATATTGAACTAAACTCATTCCAGCACATTGCTTTCTTAGAGCAATTTAAAAAGGAGCATAAGTTAGATATTACAGCTGTTGGTACAACGCAAATTGCACCGATGGGCTTATACTCTGAAAAATATAAGAAAGCAAATGAAATCCCAGATGGTTCGGAAATTGCTATTCCGAATGATCCAACGAACCAAGCACGTGCATTAAAACTTCTCGATGCAGCTGGATTATTAAAGCTTAAGAAAGATTTTGGTCTATTTGGGGATCCAAGCGGTATCGCTGAAAATCCGAAGAAGCTAAAAGTTACACCGGTTATCGCACAGCAAACACCTCGTGTGTTAAAAGATGTAGCGGCTTCAGTTATTAATAACGGTGTTGCTGGTCAAGCTGGATTAGACCCAGCGAAGGATCCAATTTTCTTAGAAGATCCAAATAATGAAAATGCAAAGGCCTATATTAATATTTTCGCAGCTCGTACGAAAGATAAAAATGATCCAACACTGAAAAAAGTAATTGAGTTATACCATTCAAAAGAAGTAACAGATGCAATTAAGAAAGAAACAAATGATGGTTCAATTTCAGTAGATCTTTCACTTGATGAGCTTGAAAAAATCGTAAAATAATTATTGAGTTTAACGACTAACAGTAGGAACCCCTCCGCTGTTAGCTCGTTCAACATATAATCTACTTAACAAACAAAACCCTAATTCTGTACCTTCTAATTTTGTATAACATAGAATCCAATGTTTGTTAAGTAGAGTGATGGACCAGGAGTTTTCCTGGTCTTTTTTTAATTAAAGCAGCTGGCTAATAATAAGGAAATCCAAATTATGATTGGGTAAGAGATTAAACTAAAAATGAGTGTACTTGCTAATTTCTTTTTAGGGATTAATAGTTTCTTTGATGAAAATAAGAAAAGAGAAAATAGGATAATGATAGATGCTGAGATTACTCCTGGATTATAAGAACGATAAATGAAATACAAGATAATATGCTGAACGGCGTTAAAGAAGATACAGCCCTGTATAAAAATGATCAAATAAATAGAAGATATGATGCTTAATTGATATAGAATGACTATGAGTAAGACGAGGGTTGTTAATATGGAAATTGCAATGAAAAATTGTTTGTTAGTTATAAAATGGATCGAAAATCGATTAGCGATATATTGTGGCATTTGGAAAGCTTCTTCAAGGTTATGAAAAAAGAATAGAAGGGGGATTAGCCAGATTGTATTAGTGGTGAAATGTCTTGTTGAAGATGTTTTAATCAACTTATATCAGCTCCAATAAAGGGATAGAAAGCCTATAAGAAAAGGCTTTCTACAAGGGTATGGTTATTCAATTATGATGCTTTTTAAATTACTCTCAGGTTGCGGTTGTTCTTCAGCATAAGAGGAGAGCTCCTCTTGCAAAATATTTAGTGCGTGCTTAGCTGATTGCTGAATCGGATTCGGTAGCTCTTCTAATATACGCATACCGATTTTTATTTTTGTACGAATTACCTTTCTTAGTAATTCATCATGCATGTACTACACCTCCAAACCGAATGTTTAGTACATCATCTTCAAACTTAGCTCCTTGAATAGAAAGGTGTGTTAATGTTTTTGGTAAGGTGATATTTCGCTTCATAGAGCCGGCTCGAATAATAAGTTCATCACCTTTTTGATTTAATGAAAGTTCACTTTTGTTTGAGAAGGGAATGGACAGAACGAAAATATACTCATCGCCATCTTTTTTTACATATTGTGTGCGGCCATTAAATTTCACTTCAGTAGGAGAAGGGTCTGATTTAAATAAAGCATTTCCTACACGCTCTAACATAGGTAAACCAACAACTTCTTGTTCAAACATGGGAGCTTCGTAAATAGGAAGTGGCTGAAAACTATCTTTAATTAACGCCTTATATTTCTTTTGTGTATCTTTCCATGCCTGAAAGTAAGGGTCGGTAACAGTGTTAGGGATGACGCGGTTAATCATAATGGCATCTACGTTATAATCGTATAAGTTTAAATAAGTAAAACTACGCTGAGCTTCTTTAATGACCATTTTTTCAGGATTTACAACAACGCGAATACTCGTTACTTCTCGGTTTGATAAAATATCTCTCATTTCTCCAAGTTGTTCAAGCGTATTCGTTAATTCGTCCATAATATCATCAGTTGGAAGGGGGACACCAAGAAGTGGTTGAGCTACAGGACGAACAACTTTTAAAATCTTCCTTTTAATAGGAAAGAGTTTTTCCATCCACCAGCCGAGCATGTCTGGAAAGCTAAGCATTGCTAAAGTTTCTCCAGTCGGTGCGCAATCAATAATGATGACGTCGTAAGTGTTGTGTTTATAGTAATCGAGTACTCGAAGTAAGCTAATTAAATCTTCCATACCAGGGAACATCGTTAATTCTTCTGTTGTAATATCATCAGCTGCTTTGGAAGTGAAGAGTAGTGTAATATATTTCTGCAATTTCCCCCAGCCTTTTTCCATTTCATAAATAGTGTTAATTTCTTGTGCCCACAAGTTTTCGCGAATTTCTAGTGGCTCAGAAGATAGTTTTATGCCAAATGAATCCCCTAAACTATGAGCAGGATCTGTACTCATTACTAATGTTTTTAATCCTTGTTTTGCACTTTGGATTGCTGTTGCTGCTGAAATGCTAGTTTTTCCAACGCCGCCTTTACCTGTATACAAAATAATTCTCATTATTCTATCCCCTTTGTTTCGAGTATCGAATATTACGAGTGTCGAAATATTTAATTGAATAAAAACCCAACTAGGGTCTTATCCCGCATTAACGGGCAGTAAGACTCCCGCCCAAAAATTCGACTGGAGCAAAGAAATTAGGTGGGAGGTCAACTGTCCGTAAATGCCCGATTGGTTCAACTAATAATCAGTGAGGGATGAGAAAAACCCCCACTGATTAAAGTTTCACTTTATTCAATCGGAATGTTTTTCATTTTAGGTGTAGAAACCTTTTCTTCTGTTTTTTGCTGTGACGTAGCAATGTGATTCATGATCTTTTGGAATATTTGTAGTAAGAATGCTTTTTCTTCTTCTGACAATGCATCTGTCACTAGGCTAAAGTAATGGGCCGCATTTTGTTTTACTTCTTGAACGAGCATTATGCCGTTTTCTGTTAAACGAATTAATACAATGCGTCGATCGCTTTCATTCCGGTAGCGTTCAATATATCCCTTTTTTACAAGGCGATTTACAACGCCCGTTGTTGTACTCATCGGTATATCAAGAAGATCAGCGATTTTTGTCATTGTAATATCCGTATTTCGCTCCATCCAAAGTAAACAAAATACTTCTGTCTTGGAAAGTGTTAAATCAAGGCTTACCCATTCTTCAGGATAGAAAAGTTTCTTGGCGTTATCTAGCAGTAAGTCTAAAAAATGTTCATATTGCAACAATTATTTCCACTCCCGTATATTTCGAGGTTCGTAATATTTGTTTTTATTTTATGTGGAATTGAAATAAATGTCAATGTTTTTAACTGTTTTTTCAGATTAGAAAGAAAATTATCTTCAAAATAGAAATTTTTTGTGATAGATTAATAAATAGAAAAATGATTTTACATAAAAACCCATTGTGATAAATATATTTATCTATAATAGGTGTACAGCTAACGAGGGGGAGAACGATGAGAAGACGAAATACGCAAGCGTTCACGTTTTTAGCATGGACTTCATTTGTTTGTGCGCTTTCAGGAATGCTAATTGGGATTTACACGTTAGATGAAACGCTTAGTGTAAAAGGGTACTATTTAATCGGAACATTATTTTTAACGATGTCTTGTTTTGTATTACAAAAAACAATTCGTGATAATGAGGAAGATAATGAAAGATTTCCGAAAAATAAATCGTTAGATAAAGAGTAAATTGTAAAGAAAGGCACTTGCCTTTCTTTTTTTATGTAAAAATGCCGTAAGTGCCGTGTGTTGACTTGCTTGAAGTACTGAAAATTTGGTATCATCAATAGTATTGTAGATTGAACGATATATTATGGAGGTGGCCTAGCCGTGTCAAGAATTTCCGTTGAGAATGTAAAGCACGTAGCACATTTAGCACGTCTTGCAATTACTGATCAAGAAGCAGAAAAATTTCAAAAACAACTAGATGCAATTGTTACATTTGCAGAACAGTTAAATGAATTAGATACAACTGATGTAAAACCAACAACTCATGTATTAACTATGAAAAATGTTATGCGTGAAGATGTGCCAGAAAAAGGTTTACCAGTAGAAGAAGTATTAAAAAATGCACCGGATCACAAAGATAATCAAATCCGTGTTCCAGCAGTATTAGAATAGAGGAGGGAATTTCGATGTCATTATTTGATCATTCTGTATCAGAGTTACATAAGAAGTTAAACAACAAAGAAATTTCCGTTACGGATTTAGTAGAAGAATCTTACAAACGTATTTCGGATGTTGAAGATAACGTAAAAGCTTTTCTTACATTAGATGAAGAAAATGCACGCGCGAAAGCGAAAGAATTAGATGCAAAGATTGGTGCTGAGGATAATGGTTTATTATTCGGTATGCCAATTGGTGTAAAAGATAACATTGTAACTAACGGTCTTCGTACAACTTGTGCGAGCAAAATATTAGCAAACTTCGATCCAATTTACGATGCGACAGTTGTACAAAAGCTAAAAGCTGCTGACACAGTTACAATCGGTAAATTAAATATGGACGAGTTCGCAATGGGTTCTTCAAATGAAAACTCAGGCTTCTACGCTACAAAAAATCCATGGAACTTAGATTACGTTCCAGGCGGATCTAGTGGTGGTTCTGCAGCAGCAGTAGCAGCAGGAGAAGTATTATTCTCTCTAGGTTCTGATACGGGTGGTTCTATCCGTCAGCCAGCTGCATATTGTGGCGTTGTAGGTTTAAAACCAACTTACGGACGCGTATCTCGTTACGGATTAGTAGCATTCGCATCTTCACTTGACCAAATCGGACCGATTACACGTACAGTAGAAGACAATGCATACTTATTACAAGCTATTTCAGGTATTGACCGTATGGATGCAACTTCTGCAAACGTTGAAGTAGGAAACTACTTAGCTGGTTTAACAGGTGATGTTAAAGGTTTACGTATTGCTGTACCAAAAGAATACTTAGGCGAAGGTGTTGGCGAAGAAGCTCGTGAGTCAGTACTAGCTGCTTTAAAAGTATTAGAAGGTATGGGCGCAACTTGGGAGGAAGTATCTCTTCCGCACTCTAAATACGCTCTAGCAACGTATTACTTATTATCTTCTTCTGAAGCATCCGCGAACCTTTCACGCTTTGATGGCGTACGTTACGGTGTTCGTTCTGATAATGTAAATAACTTATTAGATCTTTACAAAAACACACGTAGCGAAGGTTTCGGTGATGAAGTAAAACGTCGTATTATGCTTGGTACATTTGCTCTTAGCTCTGGTTACTATGATGCATATTACAAAAAAGCACAACAAGTACGTACATTAATTAAAAATGACTTTGAAAATGTATTTGCTAACTACGATGTTATTATTGGACCAACAACACCAACTCCAGCATTTAAAGTGGGCGAAAAAGTGGACGATCCAATGACAATGTATGCAAATGACATTTTAACAATTCCAGTAAACTTAGCGGGTGTTCCAGCGATTTCTGTTCCATGTGGATTCGGTGCTAACAACATGCCACTTGGTCTACAAATCATTGGTAAACACTTCGATGAAACGACGATTTACCGCGTTGCACATGCGTTTGAGCAAGCAACAGACTATCATACAAAAAAAGCAAGTCTGTAAGGAGGCGAGCATAGATGAATTTAGAAACAATTATTGGTTTAGAGGTTCACGTTGAGTTAAAAACAAATTCGAAAATTTTCTCTGCGAGTCCAACAGAATTCGGAGCGGAGCCAAATACACAAACAAGTGTAATTGACTTAGGATACCCAGGGGTACTTCCTACTTTAAATAAGGAAGCAGTTAACTTTGCAATGAAAGCCGCAATGGCATTAAACTGTGAAATCGCAACGGAAACGAAGTTCGACCGTAAAAACTATTTCTACCCAGATAATCCGAAAGCTTACCAAATCTCTCAATTTGATAAGCCAATTGGTGAAAATGGTTGGATTGAAATCGAAGTAGACGGTAAAAAGAAACGTATCGGTATTACACGTCTTCATTTAGAAGAAGATGCTGGTAAATCAACGCATGCAGCTGACGGTTCATTAGTAGACTACAACCGTCAAGGTATGCCTTTAATCGAGATCGTATCTGAGCCAGATATGCGTACTCCAGAAGAAGCATATGCGTACTTAGAGAAGTTAAAATCAATCATTCAATATACAGGTGTATCTGATTGTAAGATGGAAGAAGGTTCTCTTCGTTGTGATGCGAATATTTCACTTCGTCCAGTTGGACAAGAGAAGTTCGGTACAAAAGCAGAACTGAAAAACTTAAACTCTTTCACTTACGTGCAAAAAGGTCTTGAGCATGAGCAAGTGCGCCAAGAAAAAGAATTATTATCTGGTGGTATCATCCAACAAGAAACACGTCGTTATGATGAAGCAACGAAGAAAACAATCTTAATGCGTATAAAAGAAGGATCTGACGATTACCGTTACTTCCCAGAGCCAGACTTAGTTGAACTTTACATCGACGATGAGTGGAAAGAAGAAATTCGTGCTTCTATTCCAGAACTTCCAGATGCACGTAAAGCTCGCTATGTTGAAGAAGTTGGCTTACCAGCTTATGATGCGCATGTATTGACATTAACGAAAGAGATGTCTGATTTCTTTGAAGCAACAGTTGCAGACGGTGCTGATGCGAAATTAACATCAAACTGGTTAATGGGTGAAGTACTTGCATACTTAAACAAACAACAAAAAGAATTAAAAGACGTTGCATTAACACCAGCTGGCTTAGCTAAAATGGTTCAATTAATTGAAAAAGGTACAATTTCTTCTAAAATCGCGAAGAAAGTATTTAATGAATTAATTGAAAAAGGTGGAGACCCAGAAGAAATCGTTAAAGCGAAAGGTCTGGTTCAAATTTCTGACGAAGGAACACTTCGTAAGGTTGTAACAGAAATTCTTGATAATAATGAGCAATCTATTGAAGACTTTAAAAACGGTAAAGACCGTGCAATTGGCTTCTTAGTTGGTCAAATTATGAAAGCTACAAAAGGACAAGCAAATCCACCGCTTGTTAATAAAATCTTACTTGAAGAGATTAATAAGCGCTAAAAAAAGAGAAGAATTCTTATTTTTGAACGCTAAAATAGTATAGATTCTTAAAGATTAAACAGAAAAAACACCCGTATTTGGGTGTTTTTTCTGAGTTAATCAAACGTTTGTTTAAATGGTGAAAAATAATTTAAACAAACGTTTGATTAACTGTCAAAAGTGAAAAAATGTTTGTATAGCAACTATGGTATGATAGTTGCAAAAAGGTGGGAATAATGATAAATCTAGACATAGAGAGTTTTTTCATCTCATGAAATAATAGATAATTATTATTCATTATATGTAAATTGATGTGAGAGTTTTACTGCCCGCAAATAGCGGGATAAATTTCTTGGTTAAATAAAGCAAAACTATCAGGAGTGAATAGTTACTTTTGATGGGCTACACGAATCGGGTTCTTACTGCCTGTTTGAGCGGAATTAAAGAAGGATAGGAAGATGAGAGGAGGTAAGCATAGGGATACTGAATAAGGGTTCGGTGTATTCGTTTTTCAATGAATAAGGAATTTCCTGTGCTAATAAATGATGAAGCGAGCAAGAATTATTTATAATCCTACTTCTGGGCGCGAGCTATTTAAGAAGAGCTTACCAGAAGTATTACAAAAATTAGAACAAGCTGGATATGAAGCGTCTTGTCATGCGACAACTGGTCCTGGAGATGCGACTGTGGCAGCGAGGCAAGCTGCGGATCGTAAGTTTGATGTTGTTATCGCAGCTGGTGGTGATGGTACGTTAAATGAAGTAGTGAACGGTTTAGTAGGACATGAGCATCGTCCAAAGTTTGGAATTATTCCAGTTGGAACGACAAATGATTTTGCGCGTGCGATCGGTGTACCTCGTGTTATTGAAGAGGCTGCGGATATTATTTGTGAAGGAACAACGGTACCGTTAGATCTTGGTAGAGCAAATGATACATATTTCATTAATATCGCTGGTGGCGGCCGTATTACAGAATTAACATATGAAGTACCAAGCAAGCTAAAAACGGTATTAGGCCAACTCGCTTACTATTTAAAAGGAATCGAAATGTTACCATCATTACATCCAACATATGTTGAAATTGAGTATGATGGGAAGTTGCTACAAGAAGAAATTACGATGTTTTTAATTACGAATACTCGTTCAGTTGGTGGATTCGAAAAAGTAGCACCATATGCATCTATTAACGATGGATTATTTGATTTATTAGTACTGAAAAAAGGTTCTATCGCTGATTTAATTAAAGCAGCAACACAAGCGCAGCGTGGGGAACATATTAACAATCCGAAAGTACTATATACACAAGCGAATCGTATTAAAGTGCATTCACCTGATAAATTAATGATCAACTTAGATGGTGAATATGGCGGAGATGCACCAATGGAATTTGAAAATATATATCATTGTCTGGAACTATTTGTTCCTGAACATCAAGAGGATGCCCTGTAAAGGCATCCTTTTTATTATATCGAGGAATTGTAAATTGGAAGTTAGTTTGATTTTTATGGTATTTTTACAATTCGTTTATTTTATATCCATACTTTATTGATACACTAGAAGAGATAAGAAAAGAGAGGTAGGGTAACTAACTGTTACGATTTATTTAACTAATTATAACTAAAGTTAATTAAATATATCAGTAAGCCCTGCTAGTCAAGTGATTGGCTAGTAGTGAGGGTTAACTGCGGGCAATCCCTAAAGCTGATTGAACTACAACGTGGCTAGAAATAGCGAGCGTGAATGTCGCGAAAGCAGAAAAAATCAATCAGATCGTGCAAGGTTAAATCCTAAACACTAGAATAATGGGCCTTCCGCCTCGAATCGTCTAAGTCAAAATTGATAAGATGAACGTTCAACGACTATCTCGTATAACTGACGAGAGTACATCACAAGCCTATGGTGATGGAAAAATCCTCTATCTCTAAAGAGATAAACATATAGTCTGCGCTCATGTGAAAACATGAGAAGTTCATAAGAGAACTGGCTAAGGAATTGCGCCCTTAGTTGAACGAGATAAATTTCATTAAATCTATCAAACTTTAATGAATCTATCGAACCTATGCATTATGGTAAATTCAATGAGGTGAGAATAATAATGAAATTTTCACGAGTTAGTCAAGTATCGGAATTAACAGGTTTGTATCCTAGTAGTCTTAGGAGAATGCTGGTGGAACACGCTACTATTCAGAAGAACAAATCTTTCATTATCTGAAAGGTGAGTGCCCGAATAATCGCACAGTAAAGGAGTTAAATTCTGATGATATTGGCGAAGAAAGTCAGACTGATTCCAACGCCTGAACAAGAAAAAGTGCTTAGAAACCATGCTGGTGCTGCAAGATTCGCTTATAACTATTGTAAAAGAATGAGTGATAGATACTATAAGCTATTTGGAAAATCTGTTTCACAGTTAGCTTTACAGAAACGATTTACAAAGATCAAGAAGCGAAAGCGATATGAGTGGTTAAAAGACATCAATGCACAAGTTCCCAAACAGGCTTCAAAAGATTTTGACAAGGCGAGGAAACATTCGTTCGAAAAGTACAACAATGGTTATCACACTTCTTATAAATCCAAAAAAGATTTAATTCAAGGATTTTATGCCAATTATGAAAGACTGATTATAGGAAAGAAAGTAGTTGATATTCAGTCTATTGGAGAAGTGAAAACAAGCCAACAACTACCAAGAAACAAAAAAACATCCAATCCAAGAGTTACATTTGATGGTTGTCACTGGTGGATTAGTGTAGGGTTCCAAGAAGATTTTGAATCCCAAGAACTAACCAATGAGTCGATTGGTGTGGATGTTGGTTTAAAAGAGCTGTTTGTAGCTTCTAATGGTACGAAAGAACGAAATATAAACAAAGATGCTAAGGTTAAAAAACTTTTGAAAAGGAAAAAGTCAGCGCAAAGAGATATGTCTAGGAGATTTAAAAAAGGTGTAAAAATTCAATCTGCCGGATATGAAAAAGCTAAAACTGAGCACCTGCGGTTATCTAGGAAAATTACGAATATCCGAAATAACCATATCCATCAAGCAACAGCTAAATTGGTGAAAACCAAACCAATGAGAATTGTTGTGGAAGACTTACATATCTCTAACCTGTTAAAAAACAAAAAACTATCGAAAGCATTTTCATTTCAAAAATTAAACTTCTTCTTTCAATGTTTGTCATACAAGTGCGAGAAGTATGGCATTGAGTATGTAAAAGCTGATAAATGGTTCGCCTCAAGCAAGATTTGCTCATGTTGCGGAGTAAAATACGACCATTCAGTTCAACCAGAAGGACAGTGGAGTTTAAAAATACGTGAGTGGCGTTGTGTTGGGTGCAATAGCCATCACGATAGAGATTTAAATGCTTCGATAAATTTATCAAGATGGGTAAAATAAAAGCTTGATAATATGAGGTAACGATACTGCCTCGTGCGGAGTGTTATACCCCTCGTCCCTTCGGGGTTGCGAGAACATGATGAAGCACTAACTTGTGTAAATTTGATTGAATTGTATAGATTTAGTTAAGTTTATCGTATCGGTGCTATGGAGAAGGTAAAAGCAATACTATTTGATAAAGATGGGACATTAATGGATTTTCATTCAATTTGGATAAAAGTAGCTGAAGAGCTTGTTGCAGAATGTATAAATTTATATCAATTACCAGAATCAATGCAGCAGGCTTTATTAAAAGAGATTGGCGTAGATGGAGCATTTGTTCATCCGCGTAGTGCGCTCGCTGCTGGAACGAGTCTTGATGTGGCCAAGGGGCTTTGTAAGTATATTGCATCATCTAGAGAAGAAGAGATGCATCAATGGGTGAGTGAAAAGTTGTTTGCTCTTATGTACGAGCATCGTTCACATATGAGAATGACGGCAGATTTACCGAAAGTTTTACAAGCGTTAAAGGATAGAGGGTTTATTCTAGGTGTCGTTACAGCTGATGATTTCGCGCCGACAGAATTATTTTTAAAGCAATATCAATTGGAAGCTTTTTTTGATTGTGTTATAGCTTCAGATACATTTCCAGCACAGAAGCCAGATAAAAAAATTGTAGAATCGTTTTGTGAGAGATTTAATTTAGAGACATGTGAAGTAGCAGTCATCGGGGATACACCGACGGATTTATATTTAGCGAAAAATGGTGGCGACTGTTATGCGATTGGCGTACTATCTGGTACGGGTGATCGTCAAACGCTAGAACCACTTGCAGATTTAGTATTACAATCTGTTGAAGATTTAATTTCTCATTCAGGTGAGTTTATTTGGGAACAAGGAAAGTCTAATGTATAAATGAATAAGTCTATAAGGACTCTATATGAGTCTTTATAGACTTATTTTTTTATGCCGAGATAGTAAGAGAATGGGATGAATACTAGAAAGAGGAAGTTGGCATACATCTTGCAATATAAAGAGAAAACATTGTATAGAAAAGGATGGGGTACACAATGAACACAAAAAAATTTGCTAAAATAAATGAACAAATTCCAGGACCGAAAGCAGCGTCTTTATTAGAACGCCGCCAAAATATAGTACCAAAAGGAGTAAGTAATGGTATTCCAACATTTGTACAGTCTGCAAATGGTGCACTCGTAACAGATGTGGATGGAAATCAGTACATTGATTTCGCAGGAGCAATTGGGACAATTAATGTAGGACACTGTCATCCAGCTGTTAAAGAAGCGCTTCATAAACAAGTAGATCAATATATTCATACTGGATTTAATGTGATGATGTATGAGCCGTATATTGAATTGGCAGAAAAGCTGGCCGCATTAGCGCCAGGTAATTTCGATAAACAAGTGCTGTTTTTAAATAGTGGGGCAGAAGCGGTTGAAAATGCAGTGAAGATTGCTCGTAAATATACGAAGAGACCTGGAATTATCGCATTTTCTAAAGGGTTTCATGGGCGTACATTAATGACAATGACGATGACAAGTAAAGTAAAACCATATAAATTTGGATTTGGCCCATTTGCTCCAGAAGTATATAAAGCGCCATTCCCATATGAATACCGTCGCCCAGAAGGTTTAACAGAAGAGCAGTATGATGACTTTATCATTGAAGAGTTCAAGAACTTCTTCATATCAGAAGTAGCACCAGAAACAATTGCAGCAGTTGTAATGGAACCTGTTCAAGGGGAAGGCGGATTTATCGTTCCAAGTAAGAAATTCGTTCAAGAAGTACGCAGCATTTGTTCAGAGCACGGTATTTTATTTGTAGCTGATGAAATTCAAACAGGCTTTAGTCGTACTGGAAAATACTTTGCAATTGATCATTATGATGTCGTTCCAGACTTAATTACGGTATCTAAATCATTAGGTGCTGGTGTACCGATAAGTGGTGTCATTGGACGTAAAGAAATTATGAATGAGTCTGCACCGGGAGAACTGGGCGGAACATATGCAGGAAGCCCACTAGGATGTGCGGCTGCATTAGCTGTGCTTGATGTAATAGAAAAAGAGAAATTAAATGATAGAGCGATAGAAGTAGGGAAAGTCGTAATGAACCGATTCCAAGAGATGAAAAACAAATATAATTGCATCGGTGATGTGCGCGGCTTAGGGGCAATGTGTGCATTCGAGCTCGTTCAAGATCGCAAGACGAAAGCGCCTGATAAAACATTAGCGTCTAATTTATGTGCAGAGGCAAATAAGCATGGATTACTTCTACTATCAGCAGGAACATATGGAAATGTTATTCGTGTTTTAATGCCATTAGTGATTACAGATGAGCAACTTGAGGAAGGTTTAACAATAATTGAAGAATCATTGCAAGCTTGTTATGAGCAAGCAAATATCGCTCGTGTATAAAGAATTGGGATAACTTAAAAAAGGGCATAAAGCTTTTCTTTTTAGGCGAAAGAGAGCATCTGGCCATGCATAGAATCGGTCAGCCCCTTTTCCTGCCCCATGCCAAGCTAAAACAAAGTGAGGGTGTGGTTGCGATGGCATTCTGTATTTTTCAAGGCAGCGAATTATGTGTTGAAAAAATATAAATAGATTTGTATAAATAACAAATTGAAAACATTCTAGCTTACTCTATATAAAATGCAGAAAATTCACTTTATAATAAAGGTAGTGAAGTGAATCGATGGATTTAAAGTAAGGGGTGGCTAGGATGGTTGCAGAAAAGGAACGAGTGTTGATGGATTTACAAGATGTATTTGAATATGCATTTGACGAAATTTTTGTTACGGATGATAAAGGAATCGTTGTACGTGTAAATAGCATGTGTGAAAGACATTACCAGCTCTCTGCTAAGGAATTAGTAGGAAAGCATGTAAAAGAACTACAAAAAGAAGGGATTTTTTATCCGTCTGCAACGTTAGAAGTAATTGAAAAGAAAAGGCCAGTTGAACTTGTTCAAACAACGAAATCAGGAGAGTATTTGCATGTTCGTACAAGGCCTGTTTTTGATGATGAGGGAAATTTAAGAAGAGTGATTAGTTATTCTCGTGATCTTACAGAACTCTATCAATTACGTCAAAAGGTAGAGGAAATGGATAATCAGTTAAAAACATATAAAAAAGAATTAAGAGAAACATATGAACACGAAGGACTTATTTTTAAAAGTATCGCTATGCAAAAAATAATCGAAACAATAAAAAAAGTATCAGTAGTAGATAGTACTGTTCTCGTATTAGGTGAGACTGGAGTGGGGAAAAGCCGATTAGTACGCCATTTGCATGAAGTGAGTCACCGGAAGAATGAAAGTTTCTATGAAATTAATTGTGCGGCATTGCCGACGAATTTAATCGAATCTGAGCTTTTTGGATATTCAGGTGGGTCTTTTACAGGTGCAAATCGTGAAGGGAAAAAGGGGCTATTAGAATCAGCGCATAAAGGAACTCTTTTCTTAGATGAAATTGGTGAAATGCCGCTTGAAATTCAAGCGAAGCTTTTGCAAGTATTGCAAGAAAAAACGTTTCGTCCTATAGGCGGAAGAGAATTAAAAAAGGTGGACGTTAGAATTGTAGCGGCAACAAATCGAGATTTAAGTACGATGGTGAAACAAGGAACATTCCGGAAAGATTTATACTATCGTCTGAATGTCATTCCAATTTCAATTCCACCACTTCGGGAGAGAACAGAAGACATTTTGCCGCTCATCTATCATTATTTACAGCATTTTAATAAAAAGTACGGACGGGATGTAAAGTTAGCTCCTAGTACGTTACAAATGTTTGTAGGGTACCCTTGGGAAGGAAATAATAGAGAGATTGAAAATGTAATTGAACGAATTGTTATCACTGCAGATGATTTTGTAACGGTAGAAGATTTGCCACTATCTATGCAAGAGGCCACAGTTGAACAATCCGGACAAAGTCTTTATAGAATGCTGGAAGAGGTAGAGAGAAATATTATTCTTAAAGCGTATAAAACGTATGGATCAAGTTATAAAGTGGCTGAGTTTTTGCAAATAAGTCAATCTGCTGCTACTAGGAAAATTAAGAAGTTTATAGAGGAGGAAGAAAACATTGGATAAAAAAGCGACGTTCGTAAACTTAGATAAAAAAGCGATGTATATAAATGGTGAGTGGATTACACTGCAAGAACAAATCGAAGTGAATAATCCAGCGACAAAGGAAGTATTTGCAACGGTACCAAAGGGCGGGATTACAGAGGCAAAGCAAGCAGTTGATGCTGCACATGAGGCTTTTAAATTATGGTCAAAATTAACGGCAGCGGATCGCGCAGTAAAGTTAAAAAAATGGTTCACGCTCATTGATGAAAATAAAGAAGAAATTGCAGCAATCATGACGAGAGAGCAAGGGAAGCCGTTTGCAGAAGCACTTGGTGAAGTGAATTATGCAAATAGTTTTGTTGAATGGTACGCAGAAGAAGGAAAGCGAATATACGGTGAAATGATTCCTGCTTCTCATCCGAATAAGCGTATTTTAGTTATGAAGCAACCAGTTGGGGTTATGGCAGCTATTACGCCTTGGAATTTCCCGGCTGCTATGATTACGAGAAAGGTAGCTCCAGCACTTGCAGCAGGCTGTACGGCAGTTGTGAAACCAGCGAGTCAAACGCCATTAACTGCATTGAAGTTAGTTGAATTAGCACATGAAGCAGATATTCCAAAAGGTGTAATAAATATTGTAACAGGTAGTGCAAAAGCAATTGCTGATACGTGGATGGAAGATGAGCGCGTTCGAAAAGTTTCCTTTACAGGATCAACTGAAATTGGAAAAGAATTAATGGCTAGCGCTGCGCAAACGATGAAAAAGGTTTCGCTTGAATTAGGTGGTCACGCTCCATTTATTGTTATGAATGATGCTGATTTAGATAAGGCGGTAGAAGCGGTAATTGGTTCGAAATTCCGTAACGCAGGACAAACGTGTATATGTACAAACCGCATCTTTGTTCAAGAAGAAGTGTATGAAGAATTTGCAGGGAAGTTCACAACAGCTGTAGAGCAGCTGAAAGTCGGAGATGGATTCGGCGAAGGAACAACTGTAGGTCCACTTATTGATGCGAATGCAGTTTCGAAAGTACAAGAACATATTGAAGATGCAATTCAAAAGGGCGGAGAAGTTTTATACGGTGGCCATAAATTTGCAGAGTTAGATGGTTATTTCATTCAGCCAACGGTAATTGGATTGGCAAATGACACGATGCTTTGTATGAATGAAGAAACATTTGGACCGGTTGCACCAGTTGCTAAATTTAAAACAGTTGAAGAAGTAATCGAACGAGCAAATAATACACCATATGGCTTGGCTGCTTATATTTTCACAAAAGATATTAGCCAAGCATTCCAAATTAGTGAAGCGTTAGAGTACGGAATTATCGGCTTAAACGATGGCCTTCCATCAGTTGCACAAGCACCATTTGGAGGCTTTAAAGAAAGTGGTATCGGCCGTGAAGGAGGCCATTTCGGTATCGAGGAATATTTAGAAATTAAATATATTTCGTTAGGACTATAAGTAGTATACTAGAATCTCTATAAGGTAACAGAGAAGGAGATTCTAGTATGGTATATTGGCTATTATTACTCGTAACAATTATTTTTGAAGTAGCTGGAACGATTGCGATGAAGTTATCGAATGGTTTAACAAAGCTTGTTCCAAGTGTACTTATTTTCGTATTCTATGGAATTTGTTTCAGCGTGTTTGCTATCGTTGTTAAAAAGATTCATTTAAGCATTGCTTATGCAATTTGGTCTGGTGTGGGAACGCTACTTATTACAATCATTAGTGTGTACTTTTTTAAAGAGCATATTAATTTATTCCAAGCATTTTGTATTCTCTTTATTGTTTTAGGAGTAATTGGACTGAAAGTGTCATCGGCATCATAAAAGGCTATCTTCCGGCGTGGAAGATAGCCTTTTATTTTTATTAAAACGCCCAGTTACCTTTACGGAAGATCGGCTCATGTCTTCCATCAGCTGTAATGCCGTCGATATCAAGCTCAGCTGATCCAATCATGAAGTCTTCGTGTGTAATACTAGCGTTTGCGCCATTTTCAGCAAGTTCTTCTTTAGACATTGTTTTTCCGCCAACTAAGTTAAATGCATAAGCATTTCCGATTGCAAGGTGGCAAGATGCATTTTCATCAAATAGCGTATTGTAGAATAAAATATTTGTGTTTGAAATTGGTGAATCATGAGGTACTAAAGCTACTTCGCCTAAGAAGTGAGAACCTTCATCTGTTTCTACTAAATGTTTTAAAGCCTCTTCACCAGATTCAGCTTTATAGTCTACGATACGTCCGTTTTCGAATGTTAATGTAAAGTTATCGATAATATTACCTGCAAATGCTAACGGTTTTGTGCTAGATACTTGGCCGTTCACACCTGTTTTAAGAGGCATTGTAAATACCTCTTCAGTTGGAATGTTAGCCATAAATGCTACGTTCTTTTCATTTAAGCTACCAGCACCAGCCCATACATGCTTCTCTGGAAGTTCGATTGTTAAGTCTGTTCCAGGGCCTGTATAGTGAAGAGCTTTATAATGTTTTTCGTTTAAGTAATCTACTTTTGTATGTAGTGTTTCATCATGTTCTTTCCATGCTTCCACAGGATTTTCTAAATCAGCACGAGTAGCTTTGAAGATAGCATCCCATAGTTTTGTTTCTTGTTCTTCTGGCGCTACGTCAGGGAATACTTTTGCAGCCCATTCTTTCGTAGGAACAGAAATTACGCACCAGCTTACTTTATCTGCTTGTACATAATCACGGTATACTTTCATCGCTTCTCCAGCTACTTTATGAGCTGTTGCAATTTTCTTTGGTTCTACACCTTTTAATAGATCAGGATTCTCTGCATAGATGGACATAAATGCAGCGCCTTCTTTTGCTAATTCTTCACGAGCATGTGCTTTCCAAGAAGGGAATTCAGAGAAAGCTTCTTCAGGAGCTAGATCGAACTTTAAGCGTGTTAACGTCTCATCATTCCAATCAACATATACGTGTTTTGCACCAGATTTATATGCTTTTTCTGTAACGAGGCGTACAAACTGTACAGCCTCAAGAGGTGCACTGATTGATAAAGTTTGTCCGGGTTGAATATTAACACCAACATTGACTGCAAGGGCAGCATATTTCTCTAACGTTTGTTCAAATGACATATGTATAATCTCCTTTAGTTTAAAAGATTTCTTACTATATATAATACAAGAAAATTCTAAAAATATATATAAATATAACGTAAAAAGAGAGCTCAAAATGTATTGAGCTCTAATAGTTATTTAATCGAAGAAGCAAATTGTTCTACAGTCGTTGTATGGTGTATGCGAACACGCTTCATTTTTAACAACTCATCAGGTTCACCTTTCGTAATGAATTGTCCAGGCTTCGTTGTTGTTGCAAATTGATAGTGTTTCTTTGTTTCTGCGACAACTTTATCATCTACATGACCGAATGGATAAGCAATTGCGATAACGGGCTTACCTGTTATTTTCTCTAGCTTTTCTTTTGATCCTTTTAACTCTTCATCATAGTTTGTAATTTTCGGCAAGTCTGCGTGTGTTGCTGTGTGAGATTGTACAGAAAAAATACCTGAATCAACCATTTCTTTTATTTCAGATGTAGAAAGAGCTCCTTCTACATCAACGTTATCAACAATCATATATTCTGTTGCCGCTGGTTTAAATGTATCGTCTTTTAGTTTTTGTAAAACATGAAATGCATTCATATTATTTTTCATACCGTCATCAAATGTAACGAAAATCGGCTTGTTTACTTTATTTATATCGCTCCAGCGTTCAAATGTTAATAATGTATAACCATTGTCTTTTAAATACTTCATTTGTGCTTCAAAGTTAGCAGGCGATACGAATAAATCTTTAATACCTTGTCCATGATAATCATCAATTGCGTGGTACATAAGAACAGGAACTTTTTGCTCGAAAGTAATAGTAGATTTCGTAAGTGGAATAGTTTTTCCGCCCTCTGTTGTTCCTGTAGCTTCAATTTGATATTCACCGCGTTTTCCTTCAAATTCTTTTATATCAAAGGGAAGTGTAAATTGTTGATTTTTCTCTTTAGAAGAAAAGGATTTAGCACTTTCCTTTCCATCAGCAGTGCGCCAAATTTTATATTGTACTTCGGTTAAAGAATCTTTTATGTCTGTAATATGAATATTTGCGTTTGTAGATTCGTGCGTAATTGGATTATAAGAAATTTTACCTTGTTCCCGCACCGTCTCTTCTTGTTTTTTGACCTCTTGTACCTTTTTCTCTTTTTTAGGTTCTTGGCTTATATTGCTAGTATTACAACCTACTAGAATAGCAGATGTACATAAAGCAATCGCTGCGTATTTTCTCATAAAATCACCTTCTATTGTGTATTATGTTGCATACTTACATTAAAATCCCCACCGCTATAAGAGAGGTGGGGATATACCCTTGTTCATCATATCACTTTTAGGTGAATGGTAGGTTAGTGACTTTGAATAGAGGTATTCTTGCGTTTCTTATTTGATTTGATAATGATATAACCTACTACAAAAATAAGAGGGATAATGAATACATAGATTGGCATTCCCCATACATAATAGCTTTTCATGCTTAAAACTAGTAAGTGTAAGAAGTCGAAAAGGGCGTGAGCTTTCATAATATCCTCCAATATATTTTTTACAAATTATAACATTGTTCATTTGAAATTTGTATATTTTGGTAAATAATTTAAGTTGATTTTAAAGTAAGAGAAAGGTTTATTAATATGCAATTTTGCATATGTAGAGTAGTTTCTATTAAAATATCAGGATCTTGGACTATAATAAGAACCGCTATAAATGTAAGTAAGAATGATGTACGGAGTGGAGAACAGAAATGAAATATAAAAAACTAGTATATATCCTTTTCATATCGCTATTCATAGTCGGTTGTCAAAGTGAAACGAGTAAAGCGAATAGTGTGGAGGAGTATATTCCACCGCACCTTATGAATGCGGAAGTAACGGCGGATATTATGACGATTGAAATGGATCGTGATACCTTAAAAAAAGTAGAGGTTATTACTAAAAAAATGAGTGATCATGTGAAAAATGATAAAGAGTGGTATGTAAACTACATATCGGGGCATATAGATAAACAGGTGAAGCCATATCATCCTAATTTTGGTATTACAGAAGAAGAATATAACTTTTTTAGGAACGCCGTTGAGAATAGTAGTTTATCTAATACAAGTGATGGAAAACTGCAATTTAAACAAAAAAGTAACCATGAGATAGAAATTGTTTCAAGTAAAAACTTAGAGCTATTTCGAAATATAGTAATTGATACGGAGAAAAATATAGTAAAAACTTCGTTTGGAGAATGTCAGTATGTTGGAGAAGAAAAAACATCTTTGGAACAAAAGATAACGGGGCCCTGGCATGGCAAGCAATGGATGCTAAAAGAAGAAAATTTAATTTATATATTTTCTTTGGGTAAGCTTGAAGGAGAGGATAAAACCATTATTGATATTTCAGTAAAAGGTATACACGAAGGAAAACTTATTAGTAAAGAGGAAGTAATTGAATTCCGTTCTATTTCATAAGGAATCAAAAAAATCACCTTACTTAAAAGAGTAAGGTGATTTTTTATTAAATAAACAATCCAGCGATTGTTGCAGATAAAATAGAAGCAAGTGTTGATGCAAATAGCATTTTCCAACCGAATTTTGATACGATGCTTCCTTGTTTTTCAGAAAGGGCACGGATTGTACCAACAATCGCACCAATTTGGCTAATACTTGCGAAGCTAATTAAGAATACTGTAACGATTCCAACTGTACGTGGAGCTAATGTTGCAGTAGCGCCTTTTAAATCAAGGATTGCTACAAACTCGTTTAATACAATCTTCGTACCCATAATACCACCAGCTGGGATAATATCTTGAGTTGGAATACCCATTAAGAATGCGAATGGAGAAAGTATATAACCGAAGATTTGTTGTAAAGTAACAGCATATCCCATTGCACCTGAAGCAGCGCTAATTACGTAGTTTACAACTTCCATAACACCAATGAAGGCAATCATTAACGCAGCAACGATACCAGCTACTTTTAAACCATCAAGCGCACCGTTAATCATAGCGCCGATAAGGCTATCTCCGAATAGGTTTCTATCAAATTTTTGAACCACTTCGTCTTCTTTTTTCGTATCAACTGGTGTTAATAATGAACAAACGATTAAGCTTGAGAATAAGTTTAGCGGAAGAGCCGCTAATACATATTTCGCATCTAACATCATAACGTATGATGCTGTTACAGAGGCAGAAACTGAGCTCATTGCAGAACAACAAATGATAAACATACGGTTTTTATTAAAATGTTGTAAATCATTTTTAATAACGATTAACGCTTCACTAGAACCAAAGAATACAGAATTTACTGCGTGGAATGATTCAACGCGTGGTAAACCAGTAATTTTTGAAAGTGCACCGCCGACAATACGAACGATGAATGGTAAAACACCTAAATAACTAAAGATAGAAAGTAGTGCTGAGAAAAATACGATAATTAGTAATACGTTTAAGAAAAAGACAAAATCTCTTTGAATTCCATTAAAGAGAAAATCGACACCTGTCGTACCAAGTTTAATTAGTTTGTTGAAAACTTTACTAATGAAGATGATAATTTGCTGTCCGATCTTTGTGCCAAACATAAACCAACCGATTAAAATTTGGAAACTAATCATAATAGCAATTGCACGGAAGTTGATTTTACTTCTATTGTTTGACAAAGCAAAGCATAAACCTAAAACGACAAGAATACCGATAATGCTCATTACATATTGCATGTAGTTGCCCCTTTCAGAAGTTCGTATAAAGTTTTTACATAAAACGCTCGTTATATTACTAAAAATAAAGTAATGGAAGTTTCATGTCATACGTAAGATGTCTGACCTTTTTGAAAAATAAAAAAAAGACCCTATGGATTCACTTTCATCTATGAGAGAAAGCTAATCAATAGGAGTCTTTTTTATACATAGGCTAATATTCATTAGTTTTCCCCATAGTCCAGCAATTTAAGGTTGCCGGGTAGAAACTCTCGATCCATATTATCGACTATATATGAGGTAACATCGTCCGTATTAAATTAGTAGTAGCGTAACATTACTAGAGAACTATCGTCAATAGCTTTTTTTCTTCCAATAGAAATAGACCATATAAGTATGATAAAATGTAACGCAGTGTTATGAAAAAGAGAGGTCGGAAAATGAGTATAAAAATGATGCCACCAGTTGAAAAAAACGAGTTTATAGATGTAGTGTTTGAAGATTTAACACATGATGGTGCCGGTGTTGCGAAAGTGAAGGGATATCCTATTTTCGTAAAAAACGGATTACCAAGTGAGGAAGCGCAAATTAAAATTATTAAAGTGAAGAAAAACTTCGCGTTTGGTCGTTTAATGAAACTTCATCAAGAAAGTCCATATCGTAAAGATGCAGAATGCCCCGTGTACAACGAGTGCGGAGGTTGTCAACTTCAGCACTTAACATATGAAGGACAATTAAAAGCGAAAGAAAAACAAGTACGTGACGTTATGCAGCGCATCGGTGGATTAAGTGATGTTCCTGTTCATCCTGTACTTGGCATGAAAAACCCGTGGGTATACCGCAATAAAGCACAAGTGCCAATTGGAGAACGTGAAGGTGGACTTGTAGCTGGTTTCTATCGTCAAGGAACGCATGACATCATTAATATGGAATCATGCTTAATTCAGGCGGAAGAAAACAATACATTAATTCAAGAAGTAAAACGTATTTGTGAAAAGCACGGTATTTCGGCTTACAATGAAGAGCGTAACAAAGGAACACTTCGCCACGTAATGGCTCGCTACGGACAAGTAACAGGGGAAATTATGCTTGTCTTTATTACACGTACAGCTGAATTGCCAAATAAAGAAGCAATCATTGAAGAAATCGCAGCGAAATTCCCAGAAGTAAAATCAATCGTTCAAAACGTAAACACGAAACGTACAAACGTTATTTTCGGAGACAAAACGACAGTACTGTACGGATCAGAATATATTTATGACTTTATCGGTGACATTAAATTTGCGATTTCAGCACGTTCATTCTATCAAGTAAACCCAGAACAAACGAAAGTGCTATACGATAAAACGTTAGAATACGCAAAATTAAATGGTAACGAAACAGTAATTGATGCCTATTGCGGAATTGGATCAATCTCCTTATTCCTAGCACAAAAAGCGAAAAAAGTGTACGGCGTTGAAATCGTCCCAGAAGCAATCGAAGACGCAAACCGAAACGCAGCACTAAACAACATGACAAACGCTGAATTTGGCGTAGGAGAAGCAGAAGTAGTCATTCCAAAATGGTACAAAGAAGGCGTAATCGCCGACACAATGGTCGTAGACCCACCGCGTAAAGGCTGTGACGAAGCACTACTAAACACAATCATCGACATGAAGCCAAAGCGCGTCGTATACGTATCATGTAACCCAGCAACATTAGCACGTGACTTAAAAGTACTAGAAGAAGGCGGATATAAAACACAGGAAGTACAGCCTGTTGATATGTTCCCGCATACGACTCATGTAGAGTGTGTGGCTTGGCTCAAGTTGGTATAATAAAAAAGCAGTTGATATAGAAAAATCTATACCATCTGCTTTTTGGTTTATAAAAATACCATTCAGCAACGATTTTAGTTAAAATGAATATTGCTGATTTTCACAAAATATAAATGTCCAAATGTACTTTTGCTATTTGGCTTTATATTTTTAAATTGAGAGTTTGAAATTGTATTCATATTGAGAGGATTTGAATTTGAAATGATAGATAATTTTTGGAATGATTTACCACGACCGTTTTTCGTACTTGCACCAATGGAAGATGTGACAGATGTTGTTTTTCGTCACGTAGTAAGTGAAGCTGGTTGCCCAGATGTATTTTTCACAGAGTTTACAAACTCGGATAGCTATTGTCATCCGGAAGGTATGAAAAGTGTACGTGGCCGTTTAATTTTTACAGAAGATGAACAGCCGATAGTCGCGCATATTTGGGGAGATACTCCTGAATATTTCCGCCAAATGAGTATTGGTATGGCAGAGCTAGGATTTAAAGGTATCGATATTAATATGGGCTGCCCTGTACCGAATGTAGCATCAAGAGGAAAAGGTAGTGGCCTTATTCTACGTCCAGACGTTGCGGCAGAACTTATTCAAGCAGCAAAAGCGGGCGGACTACCTGTCAGCGTAAAAACACGACTTGGCTTTAAAGAGTTAAGTGAGTGGGAGGATTGGTTAACGCACATTTTCAAACAAGATATTGCGAACCTTTCTATTCACTTACGTACAAGAGAAGAAATGAGCCAAGTAGATGCGCACTGGGAACTAATTCCGGAAATTAAAAAATTACGTGACCGTATCGCACCAAATACGCTAATAACAATCAATGGAGACATTCCTGACCGTCAAACTGGAATGGAACTTGCTGAAAAATACGGTATTGATGGCGTTATGATTGGACGAGGAATCTTTAAAAATCCGTTTGCCTTTGAAAAAGAACCGAGAGAGCATAGCAGTCAAGAACACCTTGACCTTTTAAGACTGCAGCTTGACCTTCAAGATCAATATGCAGAAGTACTACCACGTTCAATCACAGGGCTTCATCGCTTCTTCAAAATTTATGTAAAAGGATTCCCTGGAGCTGCTGAATTAAGAAATCAATTGATGAACACGAAATCAACTGATGAAGTGCGTGCGTTGCTTGATAAGTTTGAGGCGAGTGTTGATAAGGATGGAGATAGTGAAACAGTGTAACTTTTGAAAGTTAGAGGGGATAGGGTGTAGCGATTTTATGAGTGTTTGTTTCATTTTAATTAAGGTGAACCATATCATAAGTAAGTGAGATATTCTATGTAAAACAAGGGTAAGAAAAGAATACAGGAGAAAATTGAAAATGGCAGGTTGGTCTTGATTTTCACTGATATTATCATGTTTATTTTATTATGCCTATAACTTGGAGGCTATGTGAATGGTAAGTGATCAGACGAGATATTCTAGGCTCGCGAATATAACAAAAATAATAAATACAAAATTAGAACTACGTGAAGTATTACAGCGTGTAACAATGGCGATATCAGAGGAGATTGTTAGGTGCAACGCTGTTGGAATTTATTTACCCCAGGAAGATGGAACATTTAGAGGGTTTGCAGGGAAACCAGAGACCATAAATGGCGTAACGCTCGATACTCAGGTAGTTGATCCTGAAATAGACTTACTGGCAAAAGAAGTTATTGAAACCAAAAAAACCATCTATATCCCTGATACCTCAAAGGATCATCGGCCGGATCCGAGACCAGTTGATGCGTTCAAAATTAAGTCCTTATTAGCCCTGCCTATCTCATTTGGGCAAGAGTTATTTGGTCTGGTTTTTTTATTTGATTATGGAGCTCCAATGAACTTAACAGATTCAGAAATTCAAAGTGTTGAAGCTTATGTAAATATGGCTGCGGTCGCAATTCAAAACGCAAATAATTTAACACAAAAGGAAAACCTTATTGCCGAGAAGCAGCTGTTACTAGATGTTACCCGTGATTTATCAATGTGTTCCTCGATACAGGAGAGTTTTGATAAATGTTTTTTTTACTTAGGACAGATTTTAGAGAGTAAAAACATGGCTGCCCACCTTTTAGACCCGATAGACAAAACAACGATTAAAACAACGAAGTTAAGCAAGGACTGTGATTGGACAGAAGCGGATTGGATGGAGAAAAGCTATGAAGCCAAGATCCAGGAGGTTATTCAAGCAAAAAATATAGATAGTAAAGGTCTACTGATGATTCCATTGGTTTCAATGGGAGAAGTATTAGGGGTAATCGTCGTGGGCAAAGAGGGAAAAGCCCACAATTACGATAATTCCCAAATTCAACTGGCAAAATCTATCGTTGATGCCACAGCTCCTACGTTTTCAAACTTGTTATATATGGATCAACTTGAAAGCATGGTGGAAGAGCGAACGAGAGAACTAGCTGCTGCTAATGAAAAAGTTACAAGTGTGATTGAAATTATTACGGATGGATTCTTTACTTTGAATAATAAATGGGAATTCACGTACGTAAATAAGCATCAATATTTTCCACAAAGAAAAACAGCAAAAGATGTATTAGGTAAGAATATATGGGAGGTCTTTCCGAGTAGCGTCGACGCAGTTATGTATAAGGAATTTCATCGTGCAATGTCAGAGCGAATTACAGTTCATTTCGAATTTTTTTCTATCTCTGATGAATATTGGCACGAAGTTATTGCATATCCGTATGATGATGGTATTTGTTGTATTTTTAAAAACATAACGGAAAAAAAGCAATATGAGCAGGAATTGAAAAGGTTATCCAACATAGATTTAATAGGGCAAATGGCAGCAGGTATCAGCCATGAGATTAGAAATCCAATGACAACAGTAAGAGGATTTTTGCAGTTATTAAAAGAAGAGCGCACCTATGAGAAACATAATAAGTACTTTAATTTAATGATTGAAGAACTTGATCGTGCCAATTCTATTATTACTGAATTTCTCTCAATCGGTAATACAAGGAAATCGGATTTGCAGATGTTAGATTTAAATTCAATTATCCACGATATTATTCCTTTAATAAAGATTGATACGTATAATCAAAATAAATCTATTCAAGTCGATACAAATGACATTCCGGAATTATTTTTAAATCGTAATGAGATACGACAATTATTAATAAACCTATACCGTAATGGCTTAGAAGCGATGAGCACAGGGAAAGTTCTAACCATTAGCACCTACAAGGAATGTCAAAATTGTGTGGTGCTTGCAGTGCGGGATCAAGGAAAAGGTATCAGGCCTGAAGTATTAGAGAAACTGGGTACTCCATTTTACACGACCAAAGATAATGGAACTGGATTGGGATTAGGCATATGTTATGCCATTGCTGCCCGGCATAATGCGAAAATAGAAATTCAAACAGGCTCGGAAGGCACTACCTTTTTTGTTAAATTTAATTATGAAAATAATGAACAATAACCTCATTTAGATTAGTTACGGTGTACCGTACCACAAATAAAAAGGAAACCCTAAGTAAACACAATCAATATATTTTACCTGAATTTTGCGTAACATTCATGTTTGAGTTGCCCACTAAATTAGAGTTGCATAAAAAGAAATGGACTAACCTATATCAGGTTAGTCCATTTTTAAGTGTGTTAATTAATAGTAAATCCCCATCCGTAATTTTGCGCGATTATCCCATCCTTTTTTGCCGTTTTAAAATCATCCCCAAAAGCATTAATCCACCTAAGACTACAAAACCTACCTCTAAAATGTTAAAGTAGTAACTTAACGATATTAATTTATACATGCTAAAAGCATTACTATAATCAACATTTCAGGAGGAAATACAATGGCAATGAGCAACAACGATATATTAAAAAGAGTAAGGTACGCTTTAGATATAAGAGATATGGATATGGTAGAAATCTTTGAACTTGGCGGGATGGAAGTAACGAAAGAGGACGTACTTGATATGCTTACAAAAGTAAAGAGAAGTCCACAACATGAAGCGGAAGATGATGATGTAATCGAAGATGAGTACGTATTAACATGCGACATGATGATGCTAGAGGCATTTTTAAATGGATTTATTACTTTAAAAAGAGGGAAGCAAGATCCGAAACCAGGGCAACCGGCACCTATACAGAGCAAGGAGAGTGCCAATAACCTTCTTTTAAAGAAAATGAAAATAGCACTATCTTTAACGAGTGAAGATGTGCTTGATATATTAGACAGCGTAGGCGTCATCGTAACAAAAGGAGAGTTAGGCGCTTTATTAAGAAAGAAAGGCCATAAGCATTACAAAGAGTGCGGAGATAGATACGCAAGGAATTTCATTAAGGGATTAGGTGTAAAGTACAGAGGATAATAAGTTCGGTGAAACAGTAAATGATATAATAGATAGAGTAGGGCGTTTGTGTCCTATTCTTTTTTATTTGTAAAATAATACACTAGGTGATGAAATGGTACATACATATTTAGGTGAGACAATTAATTTTCATATAACTTATAAGAAGAAAAAGTCGGTGCGTCTTTTTGTAGATTCGTACGGAAATGTGGAAGTGCAAGCTCCAAAAGGAACGCCTGTTGAATACTTAGTCCAATTGTTAGAGGAGAAATGGGATTGGATTCAGAAAACACGTAAGGAAATGCAGGAGCGAGCGCTTGGACCACAGGAAAAGGGTTATGATCAAGGCGAGGGCTTTCTGTATTTAGGGAATACGTATCCGATACAGATTTCTCAAGATGCAAGTATTACGCAAGATAATGCAGTTTTTGAAGGGGATAAGCTACACATTTATGTGAATGAGCTTAAGGATGAGAAAATCCAGCAGGCTTTAAAACGATTTTACTATAAGCAGTGCAAGGCATTAGTAGAGAAGAGTATTAAAGCGCATCAAAGTAACTTTAAAACAAAACCGCGTTCTATTCGTATTACAGATAGTAGTCGTACGTGGGGAACTTGTGATTCAAATCTACAGCTAACGTTTAATTGGAAGCTAGCAATGGCACCTCAGAGGGTAATTGATTATGTAGTTGTTCATGAAATGTGTCATATGGTTCATTTAAATCATGATCGATCTTTTTGGCGTCTTGTCGGGAAGATAATGCCTGATTATAAGGAAATGGAAAACTGGTTAGCGTTATCTAGTTGGAAGATGACGGTTTAGTTATTACTTTAGATTGTGGAATGAAATAAAGTAGAACCCTAATGAATTAGGGTTCTCTTTGTACATAGATTATCGTCCAAACTTCACAGTGAAAGTATCGTCTATTCTCTCCATCGCATACCCACGATACCCCTCCGAAAGCAACGCCTGCTGTCCACCAGCATCACTCATCGGAACGCTCTTAACATCGGACCAATCTCTTTCCTTAACCCCACGCAACTCCTTCACAAAAACATACCGCATACTCCCGCCATACTTCTCCTTCAGCGCAGCAATTTCCATACCTTGCGCAAACTTATCTTTTAAACTAGGAATGTTAAAAGGTGCAACAGTGCAACAAACATAGTCGTACTGGCTGTCTTCTTTTTGTAATTCATCCATGATGACTGTGGCTAATATTTTTTGCATGCCATTTCCTCGGCAGTTTGGATGAACGTTTGAGATTTCTTGATAGATGACGCGGTGTAGCTGACTTTCTGGTAGACCAATATCAAGCCCTAAATGTTCATCGTCGATAGGAGGGACTAGTAGGGCACGAAATGCGATGAGCTCGTTTTGTATAAACGCACCGATCATCATGCCATTTCCTTCTAGAATGTATTGAAATTCTTCTAGCGAGAGTGGTTGTAAACGACCTTTATCTTCTAGCGCTTCAACTACAACGTTTTGTAATGATAAAATTTGTTCCATATGTTCTAAAGATAGTAATGTAACGTGAAATGAATCGTTGTTTTGTTTTAATTTTCCTTCGTAAAGAACCGTCATGGGTTAGTCCTCCTTTAGCGTACAACGTCTTGAAAGACGGTTAGTTCTTGTAATATATTTTCGTTTATTTCAATGCCAAGTCCCGGCTTTTCGTTTAAGCGAATAAATGGTACGTCGTAATGTAAGTTTCCGATGTCTTTCGTGAATTTTAATGGTCCTGTTAGCTCGACGCTAGTAATGATTTTTTTTGAGAAAGCGACATGGAATCCTGCGGAAGAGGCAACAGATGATTCGACCATGGATCCAACTTGGCATTCAATGCCTGCCATTTCAGCTTGATGAGCGAGTTTTACAGCTGGATATATGCCGCCGCATTTCATTAGTTTTATATTCACTTTATCAGCTGCGTCTAATTTAATAATTTGGCGCATTTCACGAAAGCCTTTTAGTCCTTCATCAATCATAAGCGGAAGATCTGTTTTCGAACGAATATGAGCCATTGCGTCAATATCGTCTGCGACAACAGGCTGTTCAATCCAGTCGATGTTTAAATGACCTAATGAACGAAGTGCCGTTAATGTGTTGGCGCTATTTTTCCATCCTTGGTTTACATCAACGCGAATCGCAATATCATTTCCTACACGTTCACGTACCGCTTCAATTCTTTTTACATCTTCTTTTACATTCGTACCGACTTTCATTTTGAAAGATTGGTAACCTTTTTGAATCATGGAAGCAGCTTCTTCAGCCATGTCTTCTGGATCGGCGATACTTAAGACGTGAGTGACAGGAAAGTCTTCATGGTAGCGTCCTCCAATTAATTGATATACAGGTTGATTTAGTTTTTTACCCAGTATATCAAAACAAGCGATATCAATCGCAGCTTTCGCAGTAGGAATCCCGTAAATTGTATTGTCC
This sequence comes from Bacillus sp. SIMBA_074, assembly GCF_046534555.1. Classification (NCBI taxonomy): domain Bacteria; kingdom Bacillati; phylum Bacillota; class Bacilli; order Caryophanales; family Bacillaceae; genus Bacillus; species Bacillus sp. SIMBA_074. Next base: position 58,309 of record NZ_JAWRYM010000007.1, read on the forward strand.
ATCATATCGTGTATTTTTTCGATATTCATTGGATTTTTCCCAATTAGAGCAGGAGCTAGTGTATGTTTTAAAACATGGAAAGTACTTTCCCATGATTCACCTGTAACGTGATCATCAGCAACGCCTTCACCGTAACCGATAATGCCTTCATCTGTTTCCATTTTGACGATAATAGAAGGCATATCAGAATAAGAACCATAACTAATAACAAACGGATCGCGAAGTGGTAAACGAATTGCGTAAAGATGAATAGCTGTAATTTTCATTGAATAAAGACCCCTTCCTGTTTACAATGGTTTTGTACATTTGATATAGTTGACGTTAAATAGTCGTTAATTAATGATAAGGAGTTAGAGAAAATGATGATAAAAATTGCAGTTGTCGGTTCAAAAGAGTTTATGGAGAATCTTTTACCTATTGCTCATAAACTAGAAGAAATAGAGATTGATCCATATATTTACCTTCATCCGGCAGAATCTTCTGAACTATTAAAGCGTTTAAAACCTTGTGATGCTATCTTTTTCTCGGGTGCCCTACCTTATTATATGGCAAAAGAAATAAGAGAACAATTACCAATTCCAAGTGTATATTTGCAGCAAGACGAGACAACTGTCGCATCTTCACTCCTTTCTATAATATACCATCAAAGTATTCAACCTCATAAAATTTCAATTGATTTAGTAGATCGTTCGTTTATTACAAATGTGTTCCATGACATCGGTCTGAAAGAAACGCCGCAAGTGATGGATTATGAAAATATGTTATGGAGTAATGATGAAATTAAGAGAATCATTGATTTTCATTTAGCTAAATATCAATCTGGAGAGGTTGATTTAGCTTTAACTAGTATTCACGCTGTCTACGATGAACTTCAAAAAATAGGGATTCCTTCAGAGCGTATGATAGATCCAACGCAATCAATTATACATGGGTTAAAAGATGCAAAAATAAAAGCTGAGTTAGCAAAAAGCCATTCAGCTACTGTTGGTGCTTGTATTATATCCTTTATAGAGTTACAAGAAAGCTCGCTTGAACAATTAAATGTAATTTCAAAAGAATTACGTGGTTCATTTAAACAAGTTGATGAAATGACTTTTATTTTGTATACAACTCGTGGTGATATTGAATTGAGTATAAAAACAAATACGATAGATCGTTTATTTATGAATATAGAAGACGCAGTATCTATTGGATTTGGTTACGGAAAAACAGTAAATGAAGCGGAACAAAATGCAAAAATCGCTCGAGGTTTCGCAAAGAATAATCCGATAGAAAGCTGCTTTTATATACTAACAAGTGATAAAGAATTATTTGGTCCGTTCCCGAAAGAACAGAGAGTACAAAGTTTAAAAAACGATAATCCTGAATTAATGAAAATAGCGAAGGAAACGAAGCTTAGTCCTGCAAACTTGTCAAAAATTATTCAGTTTAGTCAATCGCATCCATCATTGAAATTTACAGCGGCGGATCTTTCTGAGTACTTACAAGTGACTCGGCGATCGACGGAAAGGCTGTTAAAAAAATTAGTTGATTACAGATATGCCAATATTTGCGGCGAGGAAATGCCCTATCAACAAGGGCGCCCTCGCGCAATATATGAGCTGAATTTACCATTGTATTCGTTTCAAAAATTTTAAGCTTCTAGTTGCGCTTTTTGTTTTTTCAATAGGTCTGCTTTTTCAATATCCGATAGCTTCGTAATTGTGAGGCCAGTTATACCATAAATGATTGAAATAATAGGTACGATGAAATTCAATATAGCATAAGGAGCATATTCGAATGCACCGACTCCAAGTGTTGCGAGTATAAATACACCACATGTATTCCAAGGTACGAAAACAGAAGTTAATGTTCCACCATCTTCTAATGCTCTGGATAAATTTTTAGAATGTAGTCCTTTTTCTGTGTACGCATTTGCATACATTCTTGAAGGAACAACAATCGAAATATATTGTTCAGAGCAAGTAAGATTCGTTGCAAAGCAAGATGCGATGGTAGAAGCGATAAGTCCTTTTGATGATGTCGCTAATTTTAAAATTTGATTTACAATTGAGCGAAGAATGCCAGTATGTTCTAGTACTCCTCCGAAAGTCATAGCGACAATTGTCATAGAGACTGTATTCATCATAGAGCTTAAGCCACCACGGTTAAATAGTTCGTCTACTAGCTTGTTTCCAGTGTCTATAACAAATCCACTTTGGAGTGCACCGACAGCTGATGAGACAGAACCACCTTGAATAAAGACTTGTGATAAGAATCCTAAAATAACACCTACGAGAATAGCTGGTATAGCAGGGACTTTTTTAGCGACCAATACCATAACGACTACTGGTATAATTAATAGAAAAGGCGAGATAACAAAGTTTTGTTGCAATACTTGTAATGTTTGATCGATGCTTTTTGAATCAATATTGTTAGCGCCAAAGCTTCTTCCTAAGAACGCATAAACGATAAGAGTAATAATTAAACCTGGAATTGTAGTAAATAACATATGACGAATATGTGTGAATAAATCTGTATTTGTTAATCCTGCGGCTAAGTTTGTCGTGTCTGAAAGCGGTGACATTTTATCGCCGAAATAAGAACCGGAAATTATAGCACCGGCAACCATTGGAGCTGGGATTCCCATACTTAGGCCAATTCCCATTCCTGCAACACCAATTGTTCCCATTGTAGACCAAGAGCTACCGATAGCTAATGCAACGATAGAACAAATAATTGTAATTGAAACTAAAAATAGTGATGGAGTTAAAAGATTTAAACCGTAATAAATCATTGTTGCGACGATTCCGCCGCCAATCCAAGCACCGATCGTTAAACCTACAAGAATAATGATAACGATAGCGGGTAATGCGAGGCGAATTCCTTTATACATTGCTTCTTCAATGTCGTTCCATTTATAACCGTAACGCCAGGCAACGATAGAAGCAACGGTTGTACCGATAATAAGTGGGACGTGAGGGCTTTGTTTTAATACAACAATTGTAACCATCATAACTGCAACTGTAATGATAATAGGGATTATTGCTATACCAAAAGGTATTTCTCTTTTCATAAACTGCCTCCTCATTATGTATGTTTGTATTTTTAGAATTGTCGCAAAATAGACGTTATTAAGTTATAATAACTAAAAATAGATGCAAGCGTCAATATAAAAACAGAAAATATCGAATCTTCTATTTGTATGGATATCTTTATAAGATGAGTTGAAATCGGGTATTAACGGTATTAAAAAAATAAACAATTGACTTTTTTCTTAAAATTCAATATGTTCATAAAAACATCTGTTTTTCATAAGTATAATTAATCTGAATGGTTTGTAATTAGGGGAAGGAGAATGAAGCTTTGAAAACATTAGAACTACAAGAGCGTTTAACTGAAATTTTTCAGCATTTACATGAAAACCCTGAAGTAAGCTGGAAGGAATATGAAACGACAGCTTATATTACTAACTTTCTAAAAGAAGAAGGAATTTCATATAAAATATTTGATGATTGCCCTGGCGTGATTGCTGAAATCGGAAGAGGGAATCCAGTTATCGCGATTCGTGCTGATATGGATGCACTATGGCAAGAAGTAGACGGAGAATTTAAAGCGAATCACTCATGCGGCCACGATGCTCATATGACAATTGTGATGGGCCTTATTTTACAATTGAAAAATATGAGATGGGATAGCGGTACTGTTAGATTTATTTTTCAGCCGGCAGAGGAAAAAGGAAATGGTTCCTTAAAGATGGTAGAGAAGGGCGCCGTGGATGATGCTGATTTCTTATTTGGTGTTCATTTAAGGCCGATTGAAGAACTGCCTTTGAAACAAGCAGCCCCATCTATTCGTCACGGAGCTGCAGCATTTTTAGAAGGGATGATTCATGGAGATGATGCACACGGGGCACGCCCACATCAAGGTATAAATGCAATTGATGTCATTTCGATGATCAATATTGGATTGAAAAATATATGGTTACCGCCGCAGACGTCTTATTCTGTTAAGATGACGAGATGCCAAGCTGGTGGTGATAATCTAAATATTATTCCAGGTAACGGGCACTTTAGTTTAGATGTAAGAGCAGAAAATAACATATTACTAGATGAATTGAAGCGAAAAATAGAGCAAGTAATTCAGTCAGCTGAATCAATGGGATCTAAACTTTCTTATGAGTGGATTGATCTCGCACCAGGAGCTGAAGTGTCAGAAGAAGCTGAGCGTTTCATGCGGAAAGGCATTCTTGAAGTGTACGGGGAAGAGGGATGTACTGGACCACTGTATACGACAGGAAGCGATGATTTCCATTACTATACAGTGAAAAGACCCCATTTAAAAGCGGTCATGCTTGGACTAGGGGCGAACTTACAACCTGGATTACACCATCCATATATGAAGTTTGACCACAGTTGTATAATGGATGGGGTAGAAATATTGAAACAAACTGTATTGAAAGTGTTAGAAGACAGGAGCTAGAGGGCTCCTGTTTTTTTGTTGTGATTTGTCATTAAGTCGATATATTAAAAAATCGTTAATATAATTTCACGTACCAATTAATTTGATGAAAAATGAGTCTTTAGTACATGGTGTATAATAATAAGTAACATTTCTTAATAGGAGAAAATCAATGAACGAACAATATTACGATGCAATTTTAAATATAAAAACTGTCGGTGAGCAAAAAGGCTTTAATAAGTCTATGCACTATCACCGTTATGAACCGACGCCATATAGCGGATTAGATGAGTTATTGAATCAATATGAAATAACAAGTAGCGATCGAATTGTAGACTTTGGGTGCGGAAAAGGGAGATTGAATTTTTACATGCACCATAAGTGTGGTGCTTCGGCCGTTGGGATTGAAATGAATGAAGAGTTTTATAAAGAAGCAATGGATAATCGTGATCGTTATGCGCGAAAAGTGAGAAACAGTAAAGATAAAATTCGGTTTGCATGTTGTTTAGCGCAGGAATATGAGATTGATCCACGTGATAACCGGTTTTATTTCTTCAATCCATTTTCTGTTCAAGTGTTTATGAATGTAGTAAATAACATTTTGCTTTCAGTAGAAGCGGTGGAGAGAGAAATTGATATTATTTTATACTACCCTTCTGAAGATTATATTTTCTTCTTGGAGAATCAGACTGCATTTGAATTGAAGAAGGAAATAAGATTACCGGGTGCTTATGAGAAGAATGGGAATGAGAGATTTTTAGTGTATAGATTGGAGCGTTAATGTATGGGGGCTTGGGGAGTAGCGATATTGTCAGATGATATTGCTAAAGATATTCAGTTAATTTATAAGGATTTGTTAGGAAATGAATATTCAAATGAAGAAGCAAGTAGGATTGTAATTGAGGAATACCAGACTGAACTAGATGATGAAGAGATTATTGTTTTTTGGCTAGCATTTGCTTGCATACAATGGAAGTTAGGAAGACTTCAAGAGAATGTTAAACTTGAGGCATTGCAAATAATAGAGAGTGGTGCAGATTTATCCCGCTGGGAGGATGAACCTAAATTACAGAGAAAACGTGAAGTAGTGTTAAATAAACTTAGAGAACAGTTACATTCTCCGCAGCCACAAGCTAAAAAAGTACCGAAGAGATTTATAGCGAATACTTCTTTAAAAGCAGGCGATGCTGTTAGTTACGAATTAGTATCGGGGAATTATATTATTCTTAAAGTCATTGAGATTATTGAGGAATGGTACGGGGATCGATATCCTCTATTTGAAATTTGTGATTGGGAAGGGAAAGAGATTCCTTCAAAAGAACAAATTGACCAATTAGACTTAAAGAAAAGGATTTATGAAGATGGAAAGCAGGAAATAATTAAGCTTGCTATTTATTCTTCAGGAAAAAGAGATACCCCGGCCAAAAGAATACAAGTAGTAGCAGAAGATATAAATGTAGTATTAGATATAGAACCACCGTATGATTTAATATGTTGGAAGGCATTTGACGACCATTTACATACAATGTAATAAAAAAGACGCGCTACCAATAGGTAGCGCGTCTTTTACTCACGTCTATATAATTAGTTACGGATTAAGTAATCAAATGCACCTAAAGCTGCATTCGCACCTGAACCCATAGAGATAATGATTTGTTTGTACGGATTATTTGTACAGTCACCTGCACCAAACACTCCTGGTACGTTTGTAGCGCCGTGCTTGTCTGTTACGATTTCACCGCGAACGCGTTCAACTGTTTCGCCTAACCAGTCTGTGTTTGGCACAAGACCGATTTGAACGAATACACCTTGTAATTCAACATGGTGTACTTCTTCAGTTTCACGATCGATGTAAGAAATACCGTTTACTTTATCAGTACCAGTGATTTCTTTCGTTTGAACGTTTTTCAGAACAGTTACGTTTGGTAAGCTGTTAAGACGTTCTTGTAATACAGCATCAGCTTTTAATTCTGGCATGAATTCAAGAACAGTTACGTGCTTAACAATACCTGCTAAGTCGATAGCTGCTTCAATACCAGAGTTACCACCGCCGATAACCGCTACATCTTTTCCGATGAATAATGGACCGTCACAGTGTGGGCAGTATGCTACACCTTTGTTTTTGAACTCAGCTTCACCCGGTACGCCAACATTACGCCAGCGAGCACCTGTTGAAACGATTACGCTCTTACTTTTCAGAATAGCGCCGTTTTCAAGTTCCACTTCAATAAGTTCTTTTTTCTCTAAACGTTTCGCACGTTGTAGATTCATTACATCGATGTCGTATTCTTTTACGTGCTCTTCAAGGCTTGCTACTAGCTTAGGACCTTCAGTGCGTTTTACGCTGATGAAGTTCTCAATACCCATAGTATCCATTACTTGACCACCGAAGCGCTCAGCAACGATACCAGTACGGATGCCTTTACGTGCTGCATAAATTGCTGCACTTGCACCAGCTGGGCCGCCACCAACAACAAGAACATCGTATGGATCTTTATCAGAAAGCTCTGATGCATCTGGACCGTTACCCATTTTAGCTAAAATTTCTTCAAGTGTCATACGACCGCTTCCGAAAGATTCGCCGTTTAGGTAAACAGTTGGTACTGCCATGATGTCTTTACTTTCTACTTCCTCTTTGAATGCAGCGCCATCAATCATAGTATGTGTAATACCAGAGTTTAGAACGCTCATTACGTTAAGAGCTTGTACAACATCAGGACAGTTATGACAACTTAGGCTGATATAAGATTCAAAATGATATTCGCCTTGAATGTTTTTGATTTGATCGATTAATTTTTGTTCAACTTTTGGAGCACGTCCACTCACTTGTAGTAAAGCTAACACTAATGAAGTAAATTCGTGTCCTAATGGAATACCAGCGAATACGACACCAGTGTCTTCGCCAGGGCGATTTACGCTAAAGCTTGGTGTTCTCTCTAGTTCAACTTTTTCTACTGTAATCTTTGATGACATAGTAGCTAATTCATCTACTAGAGATAACATATCTTTAGATACGTTATCGTCTCCTGCGCTTACTTTAAGTAAAATATCGTTCTCCATTAACTGAAGGTATTGGGATAGTTGTGTTTTTATATCTGCATCTAGTATCATTTTGATCGAACTCCTTAGATTTTGCCTACAAGGTCAAGGCTTGGTTTAAGTGTTGCAGAACCCTCTTGCCATTTAGCTGGACAAACTTCACCTGGGTTGTTACGTACGTATTGAGCTGCTTTAATTTTGTTAACAAGAATGCTTGCGTCACGGCCGATACCGTCAGCATTGATTTCCATAGATTGGATAACGCCGTCTGGATCGATGATGAATGTACCACGAGCAGCAAGACCTTCTTCTTCCATTAAAACGTTGAAGTTTGTAGTGATTGTGCGAGTTGGGTCACCAATCATAATGTATTCGATTTTGCCGATAGTTTCTGAGCTATCATGCCATGCTTTGTGAGTGAAGTGAGTGTCTGTAGATACAGAGTATACTTCAACGCCTAAGTCTTTTAGAGTTGCGTATTGGTTTTGTAAGTCTTCAAGTTCAGTTGGACAAACGAATGTGAAGTCTGCTGGGTAGAAACAAACTACGCTCCATTTTCCTTTTAAACTTTCGTCAGTAACTTGGATAAATTCTCCATTATGGTAAGCATTAGCTTTAAACGGTTTTACTTCTGTGCCGATTAATAACATATTAAAATTCCTCCTAAAGGTTGGTTTTGAGCATCGGAAATTAGTTTGCTCATAAAATATATTTTTTAATTAACTATAATAATTCTAATTCGATATTAATTATCATATAGAAGTGGTTATTTTGTCAAGAGAATAAACCAACTTTATACCAATTTAATTAATATTTATTCTCAATTAAGGCTGCTAGGGAATTAAAAGGTAATTTTCAAGTCATAAATTTTCAATGAGTGTTTGAAAGAGTAGTGTGTATGTTAGAGACATGGTGTAAGTATAAATTCTTAGGAAGGAAATATTTTTTAGAAGTTGTGGATTTGAAAAGGAACTGCTTACTTCTATTTTACAAAGAATTGTGCAATAAATAAAACAAAATGTATCGGAATCTTTGTGAACAATTATTGTCATCATAAATATATATAATAAGAAGTATATTGCAATGAGAAATAGAAACATTGACGCTCATTTCTAACAAGATATAATAAAAGCGAGATATGTATTGCAATAGAGAAGATATAGTATAGATTGAAAAAGTTTCAGTCTATTATTTTTTACGGCTTTTAGAAAACGTTTACATTTAGTGTGGAGGGGAAACCATGTCTAAGTTCACGAAGTATTTTTTAATGGAAGCTAAAGATGTGATTGCATATGTGCAAGAGAAATTACCTAAGTTCGAGCATGCAAAGGGGCTAAAGTGTAAAGAAATAGGTGATGGTAATTTAAATTATGTGTTCCGCGTTTGGGATGAACAGAAGAACATTTCTGTCATTGTAAAGCAAGCTGGGGATACAGCGCGTATTTCAGATGAGTTTAAGTTGTCGACGAATCGAATCCGTATAGAATCAGATGTTTTGCGATTAGAAGGAGAGTTAGCATCTGGACTCGTGCCAAATGTATATTTGTTTGATAGTGTGATGAATTGTTGCGTGATGGAAGATTTATCAGATCACACAATATTGCGTACAGCACTCATAAATCATCAAATGTTTCCGAGGCTTGCTAATGATTTAACTACTTTTATGGTAAATACTCTTCTATTAACATCAGATGTTGTAATGAATCATAAAGAGAAGAAGGAACTCGTGAAGAATTATATAAATCCTGAGTTATGTGAGATTACAGAGGACCTCGTATATTCAGAGCCATTCACAAACCATAATAAACGCAACGAATTGTTTCAATTAAATGAAGGATGGATTAGGGAGCATATTTATAGTGATAAAGAGCTTCGTATGGAAGTAGCAAAACTTAAGTTTTCGTTTATGACGAATGCACAAGCGCTACTTCACGGTGATTTACATACTGGTTCTGTTTTTGTGAAAAGTGATTCTACAAAGGTTATTGATCCTGAATTTGCTTTTTATGGACCTATGGGATATGACGTTGGGAATATAATGGCGAATTTAATGTTTGCTTGGGTGAATGCAGATGCAGTGATGCAATCTGGTATTGAGAAAGATACATATATGAACTGGATAGAATCTACCATGATAGATGTAATTGATTTATTTAAGAAGAAGTTTTTAGATGCTTGGGATATTCATGTGACAGAGATTATGGCGAAGGAAGAAGGCTTTAACCGAGTTTATTTACAATCTGTATTAGAGGATACATCTGCAGTGACGGGTCTTGAGCTAATTCGTCGTATTGTTGGTCTAGCGAAGGTACAGGATATTACTTGTATTGAGAATGATGCAGCGCGTGCTAGAGCGGAGCGAATTTGTCTTCAGGCAGCGAAGAAGTTTATTTTACAAGCGAATCAATATGAAACAGGTAGTAGCTTTGTAGAAACGTTAAAAAAACAGTCAATGCATAGTGCGAAATAAGGGGAGAAGATGATGGCAGAGCAATTAATACCAATTCAGTGGAAAGATTATGCTTTAGTGTTATTGGATCAAACGGTATTACCGAACGAAGTAGTCTATGAATCTTTTAAAACGGCTGAGGGTGTGTGGGATGCGATTCAAGTAATGAAAGTACGAGGAGCGCCGGCAATAGGTGTTTCAGCAGCCTACGGTGTGTATTTAGGAGTAAAGGAAGTTGCGGAAAGTTCGGCGGAAGAATTCATAGCGGAAGTAAAAAAGGTATGTGCATACTTAGCGACATCAAGACCGACAGCAGTAAATTTATTTTGGGCGCTTGAAAGAATGGAAAGTGTTGCGAAAGAGAATGCTCACTTATCAATTGCGCAGTTGAAAGATAGATTATTAGAAGAAGCAAAAGAGATTCATAGAGAAGATGAAGAAATTAACCGTCAAATTGGAGAACATGCATTAACATTATTCCATGATGGCATGGGGGTATTAACGCATTGTAATGCAGGTGCGTTAGCAACGACTAAGTATGGCACTGCGACAGCTCCAATGTACTTAGCGAAAGAAAAAGGATGGGACTTGAAAATCTATTCCGATGAAACACGCCCTAGATTACAAGGTTCAACGTTAACGGCATTAGAACTGCAGCGAGCGGGAATTGATGTAACGGTCATTACAGATAATATGGCGGCAATGGTCATGTCACAAGGGAAAATCGATGCAGTAATCGTTGGATGTGATCGTGTAGCAGCAAACGGGGATGTAGCAAATAAAATTGGAACATTAGGTGTTTCGATTTTGGCTAAATATTATAACATTCCGTTTTATGTAGCGGCACCAACGCCGACAATTGATTTGAAAACACTGACAGGAAAAGAAATTCCAATTGAAGAAAGGGATGCTTCTGAAGTGATCAATCGTTTCGGACAATACTCTGCTCCGCAAGAAAGTAAAGTATACAATCCGGCATTTGATGTCACGCCATATGAAAATGTAACAGCGATTATTACGGAAAAAGGAATTGTGAGAGCACCGTTTATGGAGAATTTAAAAAAGCTATTTCAATAAGTAGATAGTTTTTAGAAAAATAGTCATCATAAGTTTCTTACTAGGGGGATGTATATGTTACTGCAAAAAGAAAGAGAAGAAGTTGTAGCGTACGGAAAGAAAATGATTTCTAGTGGTTTAACAAAGGGGACTGGCGGTAATATTAGTATTTTCAATCGTGAACAAGGTCTTGTTGCAATTAGCCCAAGTGGTCTAGATTATTATGAAACGACGCCTGAAGATGTAGTTATATTGAATTTAGATGGTGAAGTGATAGAAGGAGAGAGAAAACCATCAAGCGAATTAGATATGCACCTTATCTATTATAGAAATCGTGAAGATATAAATGCGCTTGTGCATACACATTCTCCTTACGCGAAGACGATTGCATCATTAGGGTGGGAACTTCCTGCAGTATCGTATTTAATTGCTTTCGCAGGCCCGAATGTACGCTGTGCACCGTATGAAACATTTGGTACGGAGCAATTAGCAGAGGCTGCTTTCGAGGGCATGATTGATCGCCGTGCAGTTTTACTTGCGAACCATGGTTTAATGGCCGGAGCGAATAATATAAAAATGGCGTTTACTATTGCAGAAGAAATAGAGTTTTGTGCTCAAATTTATTATCAAACGAAAAGTGTCGGAGAACCGAAATTACTGCCAGAAGACGAGATGGAGAATTTGGCGAAGAAGTTTGAAGGGTATGGGCAGCAGTAGAATGAAATGAAAACACCCTCAAGAAAAAAATCTTGAGGGTGTTTCTCTATGCCTTCTTCAATAACAAATACATAAAGTAAGGTGCACCAATTAAAGCAACGACAATACCAGCTGGAATACCGCTAGGTTCGACGATATTTCGTCCAATTGTATCCGCTAGTAGTAATAACCATCCACCGATTAAAACGGCGATAGGGATGAATATTTGATGCCTTGGACCTACTAAAGATTTGGCGATGTGAGGAGCCATAAGTCCGATAAAGCTAATGCCTCCTGTTACGGAAACAGCAGCGGCAGCAAGTGCAACGGCTGCGATTAATAAGTATCTTCGTTCTTTTTCAATTTCAATTCCAACACCGATTGCTACTGGTTCGTTTAATGCTAGTATATTTAATCGATTTGCTTTATAGAAGACAAATGGGATTAATACGATTAGCCATGGAAGCATTGCTAAAACAAATGTCCAGTCATCTCCCCAAATGTTTCCGGCAATCCATTTAGCGATAAAGTCTACTTTCATACGATCTGCAGATGAAATAAGTACAATCATCGCGCCAGATAGTGCAAAGGAAAAACCGATGCCGGTTAATGTTAATCTTATTGGCTGAAGGCCTGTGGATTTGCTATATGAAAATACGTAAATTAGAACAGCTGTTAGAAACGCACCGATAAATCCAACGACTGGTAGTAGGTAAAGAAATGAACCTACGTCTATCGGGAAATATAGAAAGAAAACAGAAACTGCAACACCAGCACCAGCGTTAATGCCGAGAATACCAGGTTCAGCTAAATCGTTTCGGGTAATACCTTGTAATATAGCACCTGATAAAGCGAGTGCCATACCAGCTAATAATGTAATGACGATTCTAGGTAGCCTTAAAGAATATAAAACGAATTCTTCTTTAAATGTACCTTGTCCCATAAGTGTTGGGATTAATCTGTCATAGGAGAGAGCGGCAGAACCGAGTCCCATTCCAATTACAATTGTTGTGATGGTAAGTATGAGTAATGCAAGTATGATAAGGCGTTGTTTCTTTAGAATAGATTGCATCATGAGAAAGTTCTTCCTCCTTTACGTACAATAAATAGGAAGAATGGTAATCCTACAATTGCGACGATTGCAGCAACTGGTGTTTCATACGGAGCGTTAATTGTACGTCCGATTGTGTCTGCGAGCAGCATAAAGGAAGCACCAGCAATCGCTGACATCGGTATAACAAAACGGTAATCTGGTCCAACGATTGGACGAACCATATGGGGTACCATAAGGCCGATAAATGCCATGTTTCCGACAAGTGCTACAGAAGCACCAGCAAGCAAGATAATAATGATAAATAAAATCGTTTTAATAACGATTATTTTTTGACCGAGTCCAACGGCAACTTCTTCACTGAAACTAAGAACTGTTAATTTCTTTGCAAGTAAGATAGCGATAAATATACTTATTGAAATAACCGGAATAATAATTTTTAATTGGCTCCAACTCGTTCCAATTACGCCCCCAGCCGTCCACATTGATACATCTTGTGAAATTTTAAAGTAAATGCCAACACCTTCTGAGATTGCAAGTAGAAATGCTGAAACAGCAGCACCAGCTAATACAATTCGAAGAGGGGAAAGTCCGCCCTTTTTCACCATGCCAATTCCAAATAACATAATAGCGCCAATTGCAGCACCGATAAAGCAAGCTAGTGTTAAGTAAAGGTAGCTTATAGAAGGATTGAAGGCAAGTGTTAGTGCAAGTGCAGCATTTGCGCCACCAGTTAGGCCAAGTAATCCAGGATCGGCAAGTGGGTTTCGCGTTAATCCTTGCATAATTGCACCAGAAACAGCGAGTCCAGCTCCTACAAAAATAGCAGCAACTTCACGTGGTAAACGTATTTCACGAAGGATGGATAGCTTATCTCCTTTAGCAGAGGAAGTAAGTGCTAACCATACGTCTTTTATAGAAGTATCTGCAGCGCCTAACACCATTGCAAACATAAAAATAAGAAAGAATGCAATGATACTCAAAATTAATTTGTATGTAAAAGCGTTGGAACGTAGGTTGTCTTGCTCTTTTTTCATTCGTTTCACATCTTTTCTTTTCATAGAATAAAGGAAGAGGAATTCTTAAATTAAGAATTCCTCATGTTTGTATTATTGACCAAGAAAGCTCTTCTTGAAGAAGTCTAGTTGGAAATCTAATGTAAGTGGATCATTGAAATAGAATTCCATCATGTTTGCTTCATATACACGATTATTTTTTACTGCTGGAATGTTTTTATATGATTCTGTCTCTTGGAATGAGTTATCAGTATCTTTGTTTTTACTTACGATTAAGTAATCACCAGCAAACTCAGGTAATACCTCAGTAGATAATGCGTAGTATCCTTCTTTTAAAGCTTTTTCTTTTACTTTTTCAGGCATTTTTAATTTCATTTCTTGGTAAAGAATTTCTGTTCCACGGCCCCAGTTTTCGCCGTATACGTAAAGCTGTTTGTTGAAGTTTTCAACAACAGAAACGGTTGCATCTTCACCAATCTTCGCTTTAATGCCTTTTCCAGCTGTTTGTGCGCGTTTCTTGAAATCATCAACCCAAGTTTTTGCTTCTTTTTCTTTATTTAATAATTTACCGATTTCTAAGTGTTGTGTTAAGTAATCAACTTTTCCGTAAGTGTATGTTACAGTAGGAGCGATTTTCTTTAACTTATCAACATTTTTAATATTTGATAAACCAATGATTAAATCTGGATTTAATTCAGCAATCTTTTCAACATTCTCATCTGATACTTCAGCGACATTTTTCAGTTTGCTATCGAAACGTGGGTTTTGTTTAGACCATGAATCTACCCCAACAAGATTTACACCTAATGACATTACGTTACCAGCGAATGATGATAGGACAACAACACGTTGTGGATTTGCTGGAACTTCTACTTTACCATTTTCAGATTGGTATGTAATTGTTTCTGATTTCTTACCTTTTGCGTCGTTCTTCTTGTCTGTTGACCCGTTGCTACAAGCACTCATAACAAGGACGAACAGAACTGTTAGTGAAATAAATAATTTTTTCATCGTCTTTCTCCTTTAGATAGATGATATGTGATATACAATAAATTGTTTAGCTTTGATCTTTTGAAAAGTTAGTGGTAATACAAAAGTCTTATTAACAATCTTGAACTTGAGATTTTACCATATAGTATTCACCATAGTAATAGAAGAAGATGTAATCTCACAGTTGCTAATAATTAACAAATTGATAATGATTATCACTATTGATTCTTTAAATACTATAATTTTATATAGGTGTATTGTCAATAGTGATTTTGATTGTAAAATTTATAAAAACAAGTTATATTTTATTGAGAATGATAATCAATTATTAGTAGCTGAGGAGTGACACGAATGAATCAAGAAGAATTGTTTGATGTAACTGTGATAGGCGGAGGACCTGCAGGGCTTTATTCAGCTTTTTATAGTGGACTAAGAGAGATGAAAACGAAAATAATAGAATTTCAACCACAGTTAGGTGGAAAAATACATGTTTATCCGGAGAAAATGATTTGGGATATTGGCGGATTATTACCGGTTACTGGTGAGAAATTAATTGAGCAACTTGTACAACAAGGATTAACATTTCAGCCTGAAGTTGTATTGAATACAAAAATAGAATCAATTATTCGTAATCAGGATGGCATTTTTACGTTGAAAACAAGCTCTGGGGAAGAACATTTTTCAAAAACAGTGATTGTCGCAACTGGGAGTGGTATATTGAATCCACAAAAGTTATCAATTGAAGGTGCTGAGAGATTCGAAGTCTCAAATTTAAATTATACAGTTAAATCGTTAAAACGTTTCAAAGATAAAACGGTAATTATTTCAGGCGGAGGGAACTCCGCAATTGATTGGGCGAACGAATTAGAACCAATTGCGAAAAAAGTTTATTTAACATATAGAAAAGAAGAATTATCTGGTCATGAAGCACAAGTAAAACAACTTATGAACAGTTCAGCAGAATGTTTCTTTAATACATCGATTACAAAATTAATTGCTGGTGATAACCATGAAGCGATTGAATATGTAGAATTAACAAATCATGAAACTGGAGAAGTTTCTCATTTATCTATCGATGAAGTTATTATTAATCATGGATATGAACGCGATATAACATTATTAGAAAATAGTGAGCTAGATGTTGCTATTGTTGATAATTATTATATTGCAGGGAATGCAAATAGTGAGTCCTCGGTAGACGGATTATATGCCGCTGGAGATATTTTAAAGCATGACGGAAAATTACATTTAATTGCAGGAGCATTCCAAGATGCTGGAAATGCTGTGAATAAAGCGAAACAATTCATTCAACCAGATGCAAGTGAGTACGGAATGGTTTCTTCCCATAATGAAGTATTTAAGAAGAGAAATCGAGAATTGATTAAGCAGATGATGAAATAATAAAGGAACAAGTATACCCCCATTTACATCTCTATTTCTATGGACGAGAGATACAAATGGGGTTTTTCCTGTTTACTATATTTTCAATCATTTTCATGACACCGTTTTCATTAGTTCATGTCATATGAATGTATTTCTATAAAAAGGGAACACAAAGACTTGAACATTTTATTTGTAAATCTTTCTAGGAAACAATGAATCTATAGTTGGTTTGTGCGGACCATTATTAAATTATGCTGTCCCTTTTTCCTGTTCATTAGGAAATGGGATATTTTGTATAGAAACAATATATTGTTTTCCATGTTGTCGAGCTAATGATTCTAATATTTGACGAACGCGTTTTGTAAGATTGCCTTGTTTTTTTATAGCTTCACAATATGCATCATAGAAAACGTATTTAGCCCAAAGGAAATCATCTTGTTGGAATAAGAAATGATTTTTGTACCATTCACCAATCGTATGATAACAATTATTTTCATGTACTGCTGCACTTTGTGAAAGAATACGATCGGATAAAGACTTAGATAGATGAGAAATTGTGTTTTCTGTTTCAACTCGTAATGTTTTTTCTAACATTGTAATGATGTGACGAGTAGCCATATGTTAACTCTCCTTTGTGTAAATGGGTAATACCATTCTATATTTAAAAAAATACTTACTATACTATTATACAATATATGGAATGCATCTACCTGCTTTTTAATTTGTATTTACAAAATCTTTTTTATTTGTTTACAAAAATAAAGTAAGATACATTATGTATATGAAAAAATAATAAAGGAATGAACACATTGTATATAACGATAGAAGAGGCTGCGGAGTATTTGAAATTACCAAAATCGTATGTTGAAGACTTAATTCAGCAAAAGAAAGTTCGTGCATTGTTTGATGGAGAGCAATATTTAATAAATAAGGAACAGTTTAATACACATTTAGAACAAATGGAGAAATATAAGCAGTTAGTGGAAGAAATATTAAATGAACCAATTCCAGAAGATATGGATGTTAAAGACGAAGATTAAATTTATAAAAGCCCCCGTATTAAGATATGCAGAAATGTATCTTAATACGGGGGCTTTTTATATTAAGGGATGAAAAAGTCATCCGAAATCCTAGAGTTACTTTAAGGGAAAGAAGATTTTATGGGGATTAGTACTATTAGTTAAAAGCATATTTTTTCATAGCGGGGACAAACATAGCGAACATAACCTGTACAGATACATATACTATCAGTGCAAAAGCTTATAAATTAATGGAAGGGGTTTTCTCGTGAGTTTATTTCATTGTGATTTTTTGAAAGACTTAATTGGATCTTACGTGAGAGTAAATAGGGGTGGTCCAGAATCTCAAAAAGGAATAATAGTTGGAGTATGTTCGGATTACTTTGTATTAAAGAATGAAAAAGGAGAGCTGTATTACTATCAGCTTCGCCATCTAAAAAGCATTACAAAAAATACGAAAGATTGTGAAGCAGATGATTATGGATGGTTAGAATATGAAGATGACTTTGAAAAGCTACTTCAAAGCTTCAAATATCGCTGGGTGAAAATTAATCGGGGTGGCCCAGAAAAAATTGAAGGTATTTTACAAGATGTTTCTTGTGATTATGTGACATTAATTGTAAAAGAAGAAGTTATATTAATCTCAATAACTCATATTAAGAGTGTTAGTTATAGCCCAGTAGTGTGCGGAGAGAGCGAAGAAAGTAACAGTGAAAGCAACAGTGAAAGCAATAATTCAGGTCGAACTCGTGCACAAAGACAATCAAGTAGAGGAAGATAATAAGGAAGGAGGATACGAACTTGGAGAGCGTATTATGCTGTGATCAAATTAAAGGTTTAGTCGGTGAGAATGTAAAAGTAAATCTGCGCGGACCAGAAAGTCGAGTAGGTGTACTGTTATCGTTAGGAAAAGATTACCTTACACTACAATTACCTCATGGAGAAGTAGTGTATTATCAGCTGAAACATGTGAAGAGTCTAGTCAAGAAAGTGAAAGAAACAAAATGTGACGATTACTATGGTTCATGTTTCTATTCTGATGAAGATACTTTTTTTGATGTATTAAAAGACCTGAAGTATAAGTGGATAAAGATTAATCGCGGTGGACCAGAGTGTGTAGAAGGTTTATTAAGTGAAGTGCATGAAGAATGTATTACACTAGTAAACTGTGATGAGGTTATTTATATAATTAATTATCATATTAAGAGTGTGAGTCAAGTAGTGAAATGTAAAAAGAATGAAGATGAATAATGTTTAATAAATAAGAGGGGCATTATGATTGGAAGTAAAGAACGATTTCATAGTTCGCTACAATTATGAACGATATATGAAAAGGATCTCTTACTATTAAAAGACAGAACATTGCCCTGATTATTTTTTTAGAAATGGAAGGCAGGAAAAGTAGTATTTTATAGAAAGGAGGATATAGATGAATGAGTTAAACAAAAATATTGGAGAAAATATATACGTTAAATTAATCGGTGAAAAAAGATTTAAAGGTGTATTAATTGATGTAGGAAATGATATTGTAGTTCTTTACAATGGACAAGACTATGTATATATATCTTTATACCATATCCAGTATTATAAATTTTTAAGAGAGCATGATGAAGAAATATTAAAGCCTGGTGTGGACTCTGTAATTAAGAGGGAATCACCTTCAATTTCTTTGAGAAAAGTATTAATCACATCTAAAGGGATTTTTACAGAAATTTATGTGGCAGGAAATGTTCCGATACACGGTTATGTTACAAGTGTGATGAACGATTATATTGTTTTTTATAGCCCTGTTTACAAAACTGTATATATATCTTTAAAGCATTTGAAGTGGTTAATTCCTTATAAAGAGAACCAAGTGCCTTATTCCCTCAATAAAAATGAACTCCCCGTAAATCCATTAAATATTACTCTAGCTAGAACTTTTGAAGAACAGCTTATTAAAATGTCAGGGAAAATTATGGTGTTTGATTTAGGCGAGGAATCTAATAAAATCGGAAAGATGACGAAAATTGATGAAGGGCATATTGAAATATTAAAAGCACGTGACGCAAAAATGTACGTGAATATTCAACATGTGAAATCTGTCCATTGTCCGTAGGCTAGTTGAAAGGGCTGGCCTTTTCTTTTATATATAGGGAAGAAAAGGTCGAGCCTATTTGTTTAATTCGATTTGGATATGAGGGGGAAATGAATTGAATATCATATAGGTATGTTAGTGTGATCTTTGAAGGGGCAATCTTGTACTAAAGGTGTACGAGCTACCTTTTTGTGTATTCAACTCACTTTTGAGGAAGTGCTGCTCAACTACTTTATTAAAGGGGTTTTGTTTGTGGAGCAGTTTCCAGATTCGTTTTCGATTACATTACTTGGCAGTGCTGGTGGAGCAGCAAAAGCAGTGTTAGCAATTTTGAATCAAGCGGTAGTAAATGAAAAAGATCCAATTTATGAAGTGATAAAGAATGTGAACTTCCATTTGGTGGATATAAAACAAAAAGATAAAAGTTATTATGATGAGTTGTTTCCAAATTTGAAAGAGCAATTTTTTTTATATGAAATAAACCTTCAAGATGTGGTCAAATTTAAACATCATTTAAAGGAAAAAAGAACGAAGGTTGTTATTGATGTTTCAGGTGCAGATACAATTAGGGTACTGAGTTGTTGTAATGACCTTGGCATTTGTTATATTAATTCGGCTTTGGAAAATGAGGCAGTAGATCAAGACGATAGTTTACTTGGTTTTCAGCTTACGGAAAGGTATACGAGGTTTGAGAAGGAGAAAGAAACATTTACAAATACAAGAGCGATTATAGGCTCAGGTATGAATCCTGGTGTTGTTCAATGGATGGTTGTTGAGCTTATGAAAGAACGTCCAAATGAAAAGCCGCGAGCATGCTATATTGTAGAACATGATAATTCATTTTTGAATGATAAAGAGCTTATAAAACCTCATACACTTTATGCATCATGGGCAGTTGAGCGTTTTCTTGATGAAGCGATATGGAGTTATCCTATGTATATGAGTCATCATCGTCCACTTTACTTTTATGAGGATGTATATGCTTCAGAGTATAAAGTAAAGTTAGGTGAAAAAGAATTTTATGGTTGCTTAATGCCACATGAAGAAGTTTTAATTTTAGGGAAATCTTTTAATATGGAAGTGGGTTTTCTTTATCGGATCAATGAGTATACAACAAACTTAATTAGACAGAACTTAGACAAAGTGGAAGATTTATGGAATTGGAATCGTAAAGTATTTAATCCAGCAGAAGATGATATTATAGGAGAAGATTTAGTCGGTGTGTTACTCGTTTATGAACATAATGAGACATACATGTATAATGTAATGAATAGTAGCCAAGTTTTTCGAAAATATAAAACAAATGCGACGTACTTCCAAGTAGGGTGTGGAATTTATGCTGGCTTATGTAGTTTACTGTTAGATACTTTTGGACAAGGCGCTTATTATGTAGAAGAATTATTATTAAATACTGAAAGTAAGTATGGGGAATATTTAAATTTATATATGAAGGATTTTGTAGTAGGACATAATAATTTTACAGATGGATTGCTAAATGATAGGGTAAGATGGATATAAATTGTAACTGAAAAGGAAGGAGCTGTATCTCCTTCCTTTTAGTATTAGAAGGTTACATGTTGCTCTGAAAGCAATTTCATAATTATAATTTAAAGAGATAACACTTGAAATGTTTTTTTGTATTGATCAAGAGGAGTTTTTATATGAACAAATACAAGAGCTTGATTTATGAAGAAAGAGAAGCTTTAAAAGTATTTATATTATTATTTTATATTATATTCTTTTTATATGACGTTATCTATTATTTTGTTTATCCCGCTATGAATATTAATGAAGCAAGGGTAGGGTGGCCAGAAGGTGGTATGGGAATAGGTGTATATATATTAGTAATATCTTTATTTCCTATTTCAATATATCTTCAAAAACAAGGTTATGCATATTTTGTGAAATACTTATTTTTAATTGGGTACATGCTTATTGATCTTATTAATAACTTAATGATTTATTTACACAGTGATCGTGTTTTTGAAAATGGAAATATGGTTGAAATATTTTTAATTCTATTTGCACCGATTTTCGTGAACAGAAAATATTTTTATTTCGTTTCCTGTAGTGTAATTGGAAAGTATGTATTTTTTACTTTGATATTACAAGATGTAAAAGTTGTGATTCCGCTTGTATTATGTATATTCTTTTTCATCATTTCGCATTCTTTATTAAAGAGATTTCAATCTTATGTAAGGACAGTTGTTGAGATGATGAACAGTATGAAAGAGACAGAAAACTTAGCGGTTATTGGGACTATGTCTACAACAATCGCTCATGAAATTCGAAATCCATTAACAGCTTTAAAAGGATTTACACAAATTCAAAAAGAAAGAAATCCTGAAGATACGATGAGCTATGAGATTATGCTGCAAGAAATTGAGAGAATTAATGGGTTTGTTAGTGAATTGATGTTATTAGGAAAACCGAAACCAACAAATTATGAATGGTGTAATATAGGGGAAATCCTTTTATATGTTGTACAGTTAATGGAAAGCTATGCGACTCAATATAAAGTGAAATTTAATTTGCAAGTAGATGGAAATTTACCCGTTATAAATGGTGATGATAAGCAATTAAAACAAGTGTTGTTAAACATCATCAAAAATGGAATTGAATCGATGCCAGGAGGCGGGAATATTCGGATTCTGGCATATGAAAAAGCTGGAGAGAACTTGTGTATTTCTGTTGAAGATCAAGGTCTTGGGATAGAAAATGAGAAAATAAAAAAGATCGGAAAAGCTTTTTATACAACAAAAGAGAATGGTACAGGTCTTGGATTAATGATTACATATAAAATTATTGAAGAACATCAAGGGAGTATCGCGATTGAAAGTAGTATGGGGATAGGAACGAAAGTGGAAATTTATTTACCAACAGTGTAGTGCATTAGACGAAATTACTTTTCAGAAAAGTGTTCTTGTTGTGTAAATATAAACATTTTATAAAATGTTTCAAGAAGGGTTTTTTTTATAAAAAACTTCGTTTATAATGGAGGAAAATATCGACATAGAGCTTTTAGCTCATGTAACGGTTCAGTAGTGTTATGAAAAGAAAAGAAGGGGTGCACGCGCATCCTTTTTTCTATGCAGATATGATGAAAGGGGTGGTATGATGGAATTAACATTAAATTCGACTGTATGCTTACACACGATTCAATTTCGAAAAGAGCAAAAGAACTATATTGTAAAAGATACGATTACAGGAGAGACATATGAAATGCCGCCACTTTGGATTGATGCACTAGCAATGATGCGTGACGGTTTTTTATTGGGAGAAATTGAGGAGAAATTAAAAGAAGAATATCCAGCAGAAGAAGTAAATATGGTAGCATTTACGAGGCAACTGTTAGAGCTAGAACTTGTCGAAATGGTAGATGGAGAAGAGATAGCTTGTACAAAGAAGAAAGATAAAGATTATTTAGCTTGGATACGCCCAAGGGTGGAGCAATTCTTTTTTAACTTAAATAAAAAATATAAAAGCAAAGGTCAAAAGTGATCTTTGCTTTTTTTGTAGACCATGTTTAAAAAATAACAGCGAATGCCCTTGCGAAAGCACCGTCACTATTTTTAATTTTTAAAGGTGCTGCTGAGAAAAAGAATCGTTTCGCTTTAATGGCATCTAAGTTTGTTAAGTTTTCAATTAAGTAAATATTATTTCCTAACAGTATGTGATGAATCGGTGATGTTTCTGTCGTTACCTCATCAGGAGAAATAAAATCTAAACCGACAGATTTTACTTTTAATTGAACTAGTTCTTCAGCTAATTCTTCGGAAAGATAAAACGCTTCTTTCTCATAAGCTTCGGTATTCCATTTATTAGATAGATTGGAATGGAAAATGACAATATCGCCTTCTTTTATGTCGACAGTGTGTAATACTTCCTTAGGTAATTTTTGCTCTTGAACATGAGTCACATCGATAAGAACAGCTTCGCCTACAAATTGATTTAGGGGTAATTGATCAATAGTGGTTGCGCCTGAAATGAAATGAGCAGGCGCATCACAATGCGTACCAACATGAACGACAGAATGAAAATTCGTAACTTGATAACCTGTTTCTTCAACGCTTGTAATGGCTTCTAGTTGGATTTTTGGTGTTCCAGGAAATTGAGACATATTATTTTCAAACGTTTGTGATAGATCAATTACTTTCATTTTACATACCTCCAATATATTGTTTTCAAATAATAAAAAGCCCATCCTTCATAATCAAGAAAGATGAGCTTTACATACTAGTTGAGTTTTATCTTCCAAAATGCAATGCATTTTGCAGGAATTAGCACCTATTCAGTTTGCATAAACTGAGGTTGCTGGGCTTCAAAGGACCGGTCCCTCTGCCTCTCTTGATAAAGGTTTATTCAGTTTTAAATTCGGAATGTTTGTGATATTTAAATTGTAATTCATTTCCTTTTTTCGTGCAATACAAATTAGGTGTTCACCCAAATAAAGTTGCTCGCATATTGTAGCTTATGTAAGTAGACTGTTGCGAAGGAGTGAGTGCAGTGACAGGGAATGTATTGAATTATTATGCTGGTGGCAATACAGCTAGAGGATTTCATAATTTATACGAAGAGAATTTAAAAGGACTAGATAGGTTGTTTATTTTAAAGGGTGGTCCAGGAACGGGAAAATCTTCTTTAATTAAGGCAATAGGTCGTGAATGGGTTGAAAAAGGATATGATATTGAACTTTTGCATTGTTCTTCTGATAATAAGTCAGTTGATGGAGTGATTATTCCGAAATTAAAAGTAGGAATTGTTGATGGAACATCACCGCATGTTATTGAGCCGAAAATGCCAGGAGTTATTGAAGAGTATATAAATTTAGGAGTTGCTTGGGACTCAGATAAATTAAGAAAGCAGAAGTTAGAAATTGAACGGTTTGTATTAGAAGCGGGCAAGGCTTTCAAATCTGCTTACGGATGTTTTAAAGAGGCGTTAGTTATACATGATGAGTGGGAGAAAATATATATTAATAACATTGATTTTAATAAAGCAAATGAACTAACAGAACAGCTAATTCAGAAATTATTTGCAGATAAAAAGGGAGAACAATCGATTGTGAAACATCGTTTTTTAGGAGCTGCTACACCGAAAGGAGCAGTTGATTTTGTTCCTAATTTAACAGAAGGATTACCACATCGTTATTTTATAAAAGGACGCCCGGGTTCTGGAAAATCAACAATGCTTAAAAAGTTATCGAAGGCAGCAGAAGAAAAAGGGTTTGAAGTAGAAGTATATCATTGTGGATTTGATCCAAATAGTCTCGATATGATTATCGTAAGAGAATTGGGATTTGCAATTTTTGATAGCACAGCACCGCATGAATACTTTCCAAGTCGCGAAGGTGATGAGATTATAGATATGTATGCTCTTATTGTTAAACCGGGGACGGATGAGAAGTATGCTACAGAAATTCGTGACGTTTCCATTCAATATAAAGCAAAAATGAATGAGGC
The DNA here is from genome assembly GCF_046534555.1 of Bacillus sp. SIMBA_074. NCBI lineage: Bacteria > Bacillati > Bacillota > Bacilli > Caryophanales > Bacillaceae > Bacillus > Bacillus sp. SIMBA_074. The sequence goes on from NZ_JAWRYM010000007.1 coordinate 82,987, forward strand.
AATGTCTTTCTTAGCAAAAGCAAAATCAGTTCGTGATAAATTAGAACGAATTTATATTGCTGCTATGGATTTTTCAAAAGTGGATGCATATAAAGAGGAGATTCAAAATGAGTTTGAACGCATTGCGGCTACTGTAATGGAAAAGAAAAAATAGGTGCTTTATTGAGCTGTCAGAAATTTTCTGACAGCTGTTTTGGTATATAGTAAAATTAGTCGTATATTTGTCGAATTACCAGGGAAATAATCAAAAAATGGAGATGGTATGAAATGAGAGAGAAAATTGAATTAGAACTAGAACGAATTGAAAAAGAGAATGATGTGAAAATTTTATTTGCAGTGGAATCAGGGAGTCGTGCTTGGGGATTCCCATCGAAAGATAGCGATTATGATGTTAGGTTTGTTTATATACATCCAGTAGAATGGTATTTATCAATTCATGATAAGCGTGATGTAATCGAATATCCAATTAGTGATGATTTAGACATAAGTGGTTGGGATATTAAAAAGGCATTGCAACTGTTTGAAAAGTCAAATCCAGCGTTACTCGAATGGATTCGATCGCCGATTTTTTATTCGAAAAACTCGAACCTTCCAGAACAGCTTCAGCAAATGAGTGAAAAGGATTTTAATCCGAAATCAACGATATATCATTACTTACATATGGCTTCAAAAAACTATCGTGAATTTTTACAAGGTGAAAATGTAAAGTTGAAAAAGTACTTTTACGTATTACGTCCTATTTTAGCTTGTAAATGGTTAGAAGAGAAAGGGACATTGCCCCCAGTAGAATTTGACCGGTTAATTATGGAACTATCAGTAGAGCCTAGTGTATTAGATGAAATTGAAAAGTTGTTAATAAAGAAAAAAGCAGGTACGGAATTAGATGTTGGATTGAAAATTGAGGTGTTAAATCAATTTTTAGAAGAACAAATTGATTATTATGAGCAATACGTGAAAGGGATTGAAAAGGGATTAGGGATTGATATTGAGAGTTTGAATACATTATTTCGAAATATGTTGTTTGAAGTATATGAAAAAGAGCACAAGTGAGTTTGTGCTCTTTTTTATCCCGCATTAACGGGCAGTAAGACTCCCACCTCAAGATTCGGCTGGAGCGAAGAAGTTAGGTGGGAGGTCAACTGCCCGTAAACGCCCGATTGGTGAGGGCTGATTAAAGTTTCACTTTATTTTGTAGGAATAAAGAAAACAGATATAGCTGCGATAAGACCTGCAAAGGAGAATAAGTAAAAATTCCACGCCAAGTCATATTGCATTGTCATAATAATACCGACAAGAATAGGGCCAGCAATCGCACCAACTCGGCCAAGTCCAAGTCCCCAGCCTAAGGAGGTAGCTCGTATATGTGATGGGAAGTATTGTGTTACATAAGCATTTAATATTTGAGTAATACCGACTGATCCAATTCCAGCAAGACCAATTAAAAGATAAATGATTGTAACAGATGGTTTAATTGTTAATAGTCCAATACATATGGCTGCCATAAGATAGGAGATACTAATAACAATTTTTGCTCCTATACGATCGGCAATCGCCCCAGCAAATAATGCACCGATAGCTGCAGTAATATTTAGTATAAGTAGAAATGATAAACTAGATCCAAGAGGGTATCCTGCCTGGCGCATCATCTGTGGTAGCCAAGTATTTAAACCGTATATTAAAAACATTCCCATTATATAAGTGAGCCAAAAAAGTAGTGTTGCTTTTATGTAATCTTTTGAGAATAACGTAAGAAATCCATTTTTCTTTTGTATATTAGATGGTGTTTCAGGAATTTCATCTTTTACATGGAGTTCAATTTGAAAGCGATTAAGAATTTTATTCACTTCTTCTTGTCGATTTCGCGATAATAAAAATTGAATGGACTCAGGTAAATAACGAATAATGAAAGGAATGAGGAGTAGCGGAATCATTCCGATGCCAAACATAATTCTCCATCCGAAATCTTCTAGCATAAACATGGATAAAATAGCGCCTAACACGATACCTAAAGGATAGCCGGTAAACATAAGAGCATAAATAAAAGATTGCCGTTTTTTTGGTGAATATTCAACAGTAAGTGCTGAAGCCGTTGGGATAACACCGCCTAATCCGATTCCTCCGATGAATCGAGATAACCCAAATAATTCAGGAGAAGGAGCAATTGCAGCTAAGCCCATTGTGATAGAAAAAAGGGCTAAACAGCATATAAGTGTCCATTTTCGTCCAATTAGATCTGTAATGGTTCCAACTAGAATAGCACCAATAAACATCCCAAATAAAGCATAGCTGGCAATTGTTCCAGCGTGGGCTGGTGATAGTGCCCAGCTGTTGTCTTCTAGGAGCTTTGGCAGAACGGCGCCGTAAATGCCTAAATCATATCCGTCAGCTAGAATGGCTAGCCAACAAATAAAAACAACAAGTTTTGTAATAGAACTTGAAAAGATAGTTTCTGTAGATTCTAGATGAGGTGGAGCAGAAGGTTGCATAGTATTCACTCCTTTTATTTGTAGATGAATATATTATTTTATTTAATGTTAATATTTCCCTGCGTATGTCGAAATTTATATGAAAAGGTGTCATGAAAAATAAAAAAGTTCAACAGGATTCCCGTTGAACTTTTTTGTTTTTTTATTCGTTATCAACTCGCTTTAATGGTTGATCTGCTGGACCTTCCATAACATCCCCATCAATTGAAAAACGGGAACCGTGACAAGGGCAATCCCAAGTACAATCACCGCTATTCCATGCAACTTCACAGCCGAGGTGTGTGCAAGTTGTATCGACGATATGTAATTTTCCTTCTTTATCTTTATAAGCACCTGCTCGTTTACCGTTGACATGTACAACAGAACCTTCGCCAACTTCAAGATTTTCTGGCTTACGTAATGCGGTTTCAATTTTTCCTTCAATTAAGTGTTTAGCAACATCAATGTTCTGAGAGAGGAAAGTTTTTATATCCGGATTTGCATGAAAGCGTGATGGTGCAAACAGTTCTTTATATGGGCTGTGGACTTTTAGAATGGAGTCCTTCAGTAAATGAGCTGCTGCAGTTCCAGTCGTCATTCCCCATTTACGATATCCAGTTGCCGCAAATATATTTGGATTCCTTTCGTTAATATGTCCGATATAAGGGAGTTTATCTAGCGTGATTAAATCTTGCGCTGACCATCTATAAGGAATTTCATCTACTCCAAAAGTAGATTCAGCAAAGGAATATAGTGCATCATAATGAAGCATCGTATTAATTCCTTGGCCTGTTTTATGGCTCTCTCCGCCAATCAATATCAACTTTTCTCCATTGCTTGTCGTATAACGTATGGAGCGTTTTGGATCATCGATACTTAAATACATGCCCCCTGGATAATCCGTTTTTGCTTTTATTGCGAGGGCATAGGAGCGTTCTGCGTACATTCGCGTAAAGAAAAAGCTATTAGCATCATAAAAAGGAAAATGTGAACAAGAGACAATATATTTACAAGTGATGCGATGGTCACCCTTTGTAATAACTTGTGGATAATCTCCTTTTTCCACATCAATAGCTGTTGTTTGCTCATAAACTTTTCCACCCATTTCCACAAACTTTTCTAAAAGTGTTTTTAAATAAAGGAGGGGATGGAATTGCGCTTGATTTTTCATCACAAGTGCAGATTGTACGGGAATAGGAATCGACAGGGATTGAACATAGTCACAAGGAATATTTAATTTTTGATAGGCTTCATATTCTTTCGTTAAATTTCGCAGGCCATTATTGGTAGTTGTATATAAATACGAATCTTCATTTGTGAAATTACAGTCGATTTTATATGTTTGTACAGTCTCGTTTATGAATTGTAGAGCTTTACTATTTGATTCGTAGTAAAGCCTGGCTTTTTCAACACCAAAATTGTTTATTAATTCATCATAAATAAGATCATGTTGAGCTGTTACTTTTGCGGTTGTATGCCCAGTTGTTCCATTTAAAACAGAACCAGAATCAATTAAAACGACTTTCATTCCTTCTTTAGCGAGTAAATAGGCGGTGGTAATGCCTGTAATACCAGCTCCGATAACAGCAACTTCTGTCTTTATATTTTCGGATAAATGAGGAAAAGTAGGAAATTGAGTAGATTCAATCCAATAGGATGATGGTAACTGCGGAAATGTGTCATCTGTCATTTTGAAAACCTCCAAATTAGAACAATTTTCCTTTTAATATTTCCATATTATATGGAATTCATGTATGTTGTTTTCGTAGCGTTCTATTCTTACTAAACGAAAGAAAAAAATATTTTAATATAATTATTTTATTGGGGCAGTATGAAGAAGTAGGATTTATATAAAGCTAAATTCAAGTGATTCCATTTGTTGATTACATAGAGAGTTCTTGAATAAGATAGAGTCTATGTTGTTTAAGTGGATATGTATATATACCTGATAAAGCCTTATGAAATCTATGCTTTTTCTTTAGTGAAATAAAGTATAATTATAAAAATATAACCAACTTTTATTACTAGGTCATAAAAGTTGTTGACAATATAGAAATTCTATTGTTATGATTCATCATGTGGAAAGGTTGATAGAGAGTAAAAAGAGAAATGTTTTTCATTGATAATAAAAGCGAAAATTAAGTGACGATAGAGTGAGTATATTTTCCTTATGATAAATGCTTTTTGGATCACGTAGTAAAATCAATCTGGAAGCAAGAATTGATATATGCAAGTTGCGCGGGGCGCGGCATAAGAAAGGGGCAAAAGGATGAAGGAGCTTCATACGTTTGGGTGGTATGCAGCACGTGTAGCACCACATTTGCCGAAAAAAGCATTTAAACCAGTTCCTAATCGATTATTTGGTGGACTGGCTTATTTACTTGTGGCATTGGCTGGTTTAATAACGATCGGTGTATTTGAATTGAATGTGTGGGCAAATCTAGGAATTGCAATTGTTCTTGGATTATGTTTTGCTTCACTTGGATTTTTAGGACATGAAATTTTACATGGAACAGTTGTAAGAAAGGCATGGCTTCGTGATTTTTTAGGTGCGATAGCATTTATGCCATTATCAACTGGCCCAAAACTTTGGAGAAAGTGGCATAATGCAACGCATCATGTTCACACACAGCATGAAGAGAATGATCCAGATGCATGGCCGACATTTGAGAAACTGAAAAAGAGTAAGTTTTTGAGTTGGGTATATCGCATGCCTCTTCATGTACGTTCATTCTTTAGTTTCCTGTCACTAACAATTCAATTTACGTTACATTCGACTCGAATGTTCTTTCATTTTATAAAAGAATTTAAGTCATCCAATCAAAAATCTGTATGGCTTCAACTTCTTTTGCCCTGGACAGTTTGGATTAGTTTATTGTTTATTATGGGACCTACAAAGTGGTTCTTTGCATACGTGATTCCGTTGTTAATTGCTAACTTTATTGTAATGGCGTATATCGCAACAAATCACCGCTTAAATCCTATTGTTCCAGTAAATGATCCTTTAGCAAACTGTTTATCAGTAACAGTACCGCGCTGGGTAGACGTTTTACATTTCAATTTCTCATACCATACAGAACATCATCTGTTTCCTGCTATGAGTTCTAAATACTATCCATTAGTAAAAGATAAAATTAAAGAAATGTGGCCGGAACGCTATCACGAAATGCCGATGACAAAAGCTTTGGCAGCACTTTGGAATACACCACGTGTGTATTATCACGGAAGTGAATTAGTTGATCCGCATAGGGAGCATTTCTATGGTTCTTTAGGAAATGGATTGGATCCTCATAATATTTCATATCGTGAGGAACATATAGAGGAAAAAGAGACTATAAAAAAAGTAAATCAATAATAGATATAACTTACGATGAAAAAGCAAGCTCTCTTAGAGCTTGCTTTTTGTTATAAAGAGACTTCTTTCTTGTTCTTCGTCTTGACCTGGACAGAGTTATTTTCTTTTCGTTGTAGTCGTTTTTCTAGAAGACTAACAAGATAAGTAAATAGAAGAACTAGTGCGAGATAGTATACACCAACAATGATATATGTATCTAATTGCTGGAAGTTACCTGCGGCAATTGATAAACCGGATCCCCATAATTCGGACATTCCTACATAAGCGACAAGTGAAGAATCCTTTAATCCAATAATAAATTGGTTCCCTAGAGGGGGAAGAGACAGACGAAATGCTTGTGGTAATATAATCCGGCGCATCGCTAAAGGGTAAGGCATCCCTAAAGAGCGAGCAGCTTCCAATTGTCCACGATCAACGGACTGAATGGATCCGCGGAAAATTTCAGTAATATATGCACCGTTATGGATTGCTAAAGCAATTGCTCCTGCCCAAAAAGGAGTGAAGACAATAATCGATGTAATACCGAAATAGAGAATGGCAATTTGAACAATTAAAGGTGTACCACGAATAATGGCGATATATACATGAGCAATACTATTTAAAACCTTATTGTTAGAGATTCGAAAGAAAGCGACTAGTAATCCAATTAGTGAACCGAGTAATAGGGATGTTAATGTTAATTGTAATGTGACAATAGTAGCCTTTAAGAGTGTGGGATAGGTAGAGATAAAAATTTCAAACATATGTGTCACCTCATATTGTATGGATTTTAGTAGTGAATGAAGTGCCCCACATACAAAGTGGGGCATGATTTATGAAATCTCTAAATGGCTAACTTACTTTGTTTTTGCCTCGTCTCCAAGAATATTACGCCCAAACCATTTTTTACTGATCTTTTCATACGTACCATCTTTAATGATTTCATCTAAAGCTTTATTTACTTTCTCAACCATTTCTTTATCATCTTTACGAATAGCAATTCCCATTTCATCAAGATTTAATGGTTTTCCAGCTTCTTTTATATTTGATTTACCTTCTTTGATCATACGTAAACCGACCATTTGATCAGTGATTACTGCATCAATACGTCCAGGCTCTAAGTCCATAAGTGCAGTAATATCGCTATCATATTCTGTGATTTGATCTGTATGTTTTGTAACAAGGTCTTTAAAGGTACTAGCTTTTACAACACCAATTTTCTTACCTTTCAAATCTTCTGGAGAAGAGATAGATGTATTCTTTTTAGCCACAAAAATTTGGGCACCAGAGCGATAATAAGGATTGGAGAAACTAACAGCTTTTAAGCGTTCTTCTGTAATTGCCATACTGCCCAATATAGCATCATATTTTTTCGATTGTAGGCCTTGAATTAGCGTTTCCCATGGATTTGTAATAGGAGTGGGTTTCATATTCATTTTTTTCGCAAGTGCCTCACCAATTTCCACATCAAAACCGGCAAGCTTTCCGTCATTTTCTTTATAGTTAAAAGGTTTATATAAGCCACTCATCGCATAACGAAATTCTTTTTCACCATTTGAAGAAGTAGTAGCACTTTCCTTACTACAGGCTCCTAGTATGAAGGATGTACATAATGTAATACTCGCAACAATGGTTAATAGTTTTCTTTTCATAAAACCCCTCCTATATATTGATCATACGGATGGTTTTAAGTATGTTACTGAGATATTTTATTTGGACAATTAGTTGTGCACCGTATGAATGTATTTCTTTTCATTTGAAACAGAAGTTACATTATAAAACGTTGCGTAAAAATTGCTTTGCCCGTTCATGCGATGGAGCGGAAAAAAATTGCGCTGGTGAAGCATCCTCTACAATTTTCCCGTCATCCATAAAGATAACGCGGTCAGCTACATCTCTTGCAAAATTCATTTCATGAGTAACAATAATCATGGTCATTCCTTCTTCAGCAAGTTCTTTCATAACTTGCAACACTTCTCCAACAAGTTCAGGGTCTAAAGCTGAGGTAGGTTCATCAAATAGCATAATTTTAGGACTCATAGCAAGAGCTCGTGCAATCGCAATTCGTTGTTTTTGACCACCGGAAAGGAGGTGGGGAGTTACATCTGCTTTATCTTGTAGGCCGACTTTTTGTAGGAGTTGATTTCCAATCTCCTTTGCATTTGCTGTCTCCAATTTTTTTACGTGAATAGGTGCTTCTATGATGTTTTCTAGTGAGGTCATATGAGGAAAGAGGTTAAAGTGCTGAAAAACCATACCAACATTTTCACGGACTTTGTTTAAATTTGAATGCTTTGGATCAATTCGCTCACCTTGTAAGTGAATTTCACCTTCATCGTACATTTCTAAAAAGTTAAGACAGCGAAGTAATGTACTTTTGCCGGAACCACTGGCGCCGATTAAAACAACAACTTCTTTTTCTTTTACTTCTAAATCAATTCCTTTTAAAACATCAAGTGATCCGAATGATTTTACTAGATTTCGAACTTGAATCATACAAAACCCCCAGTCAAAAATATATTTACAAATATTGCCCCGTATTTCTGTTATTAGTCATAAATTGTCAGAATCCTTTATTTTTTTCGTATAATTTGATATTCAAAGAAATAATGGTTTTTAAAATCCCTATATCTTTCTATAACGAAAATATGGATAATAATATATAGGTAGTACTTATATTGCTTATAAGAAGGGGGAAAGAAGAGATGGGAAAAGAAAGAAAAACATTTTCTTTTGGCTTACGTACACAACTTATGCTATTCACTACAGTTTTAGCTTTAATTACATATTCAACAAGTTTAATTTTCATTTACGTTATATATGATTATTTTCAAAGTTATGTAAGTCAAACTGTTTATAATATTATCGTTATGTTATTAGGTGTAGTATGGTCTGGAATTTTAGCGTATGGGGCAGCGATATTTTTAATTAAACCACTTCGAAAGTTGGAAGAAGCAGCAAGGAAAGCGGCTGAAGGTGATATTCGTGAAGATGTCCCATTGCCAAAGACCGATGATGAGATTAAATCTTTAAGTGTTGCATTTAATATGATGCTAGGGAACTTAAGGGGCATGGTAAAAAATATCGATACTACATTTTCGTATACAAATAATCAAGTTCAGCAAATTAGAAGACAAACATGGGAAGCGACAAAGCAAGCACGCGGTGTGTCTGAAACTCTTGCAGAGATTTCTTCTGGCGCCGAGCAATCAGCAGCTTCCATTCAGGCGATTGTTTCAACTGTCGATACAACAACCTCTATTGCGAGTGAAGTAGAAGAAAAAGCAAAACAGTCCGACGAGTTGTCTTTAGAAATGGTTCAAGCTTTAGGACAAAGTACACGTGTCTTTACTTCTTTAATTCAAGGCATTCAAACATTGGCAAAAGAGAATGAAGATTCGATGCAAAATGTACAGAAGTTAGAAGAACGAATGAAACAAGTAGAACATATTGTTTCTGTTGTGAGTGAGATTGCTAGCCAAACAAATTTATTAGCACTCAACGCTTCTATTGAGGCAGCTCGTGCAGGAGAGCATGGAAGGGGCTTTGCGGTTGTAGCAGAAGAAGTACGTAAACTTGCTGATGAAAGTGATCATTCCGCAAGAAACATATCGCAGTTATTACGTAATATGCAAGATGAAGTACAGCAAGTCGCATTGAAAATGACAGAGCAGGTGAAGACAGCTAAAGAAGAGGCGAAACGCGGAGAAGCTACAGAATTAATTTTAAAAGAAATGTCATCAAGTGTTATGGAAGTAGCCGATACAACTAAGCAAATTAGTAGTTATATGAATGAACAAGTGAGTCATATTCATCAAACAGGAGCACAGACAAAGGCTGTAGCAGCAATTGCTGAGGAAACATCAGCTGGTTCACAAGAAGTGGCACGTGTGACGTTGCAACAATCTAAAAATATGGTAGTAATCGATCAATTATTAAAGGATTTAGAGAAGCAAGCAGCGGACTTGAAACAAACCATTGAACGATTTTCAATGTAAAAGAGAAGAACAGAATGCTGTTCTTCCTTTTTACGTATGGAAAGGAGGAATGCTTTGTTGAAAACGAAAAACATTACAAGGGTCATATGCTGTCTTCACTTTACGCAACCTTTGAAAATTAGAGCCATAATAACTAGTTTGCCAATTTTTTATGTCGATATCGGGCCAATTGACATAGTCTCCTAGTGTGTAAGGATCTAAGCTTTCCCGTAAATCTTTAACCCAGCGTATATTTCGATTTTCTTCATCGTTGCATTTCCAAGAAGTAATATATTCTTGAGCAATAATTGCCTTGCGGTGGAAATAAGCTGTTTCATTAGGCGAAATGTTTTCTACAGCACCTACGAGTGATTGGTGCCAAATACTCGCATCTTTATTTGGTGCATGAGAAAGAAAATATTGTAAGATTTGAATACCTTTAAGAGGGATAGGTTTATATACGTAGGAACCAGAGCGTTTGAATTTTTCAGTAATATTTCCGCTATTAAAGAATTGAACAGCCTTTATATACGGGACTTCATCTATAAAGAGAGAAGGATTACCAGTTTCAAGAAGAGGAGATAATAGATGATAGAGTTCAGAAGGAGAGCCGACAAATTCACCTTTCACCTCGATTTTATTTCGTTGTTTAGAGAATAATTCAATTGATGAAGTGAGGCGTTCATCTATATAAGGTGCCCAGTTTTGCCAAGCTTGAAATGCAGCAATAAAGTCTTTCCATTCCCATGTAAGTGAGAAAATTGATACGTTTTTAATAGGGTGGACTCGAAAGGTTAAGGAAGTAACAATTCCGAAATTTCCACCGCCACCGCCACGGCATGCCCAAAATAGGTTAGGGTTTTCTTGTTCATTTGCACGAATGATTTTTGCACCAAATTTCCCGCACGCTTGTACGATTTCGACTTCTACTAATTGATCACATGTTAGTCCAAATAAGCGTGAAAGCATGCCAATGCCACCGCCGAGTGTTAACCCCACAATTCCGACACTTGCACTTGTGCCAGCTGGTATTGTAACACCATATTTCCAAAGTTCTTTATACACAGTGCCAAGATTTGCACCCGCTTCAATTGTTGCTGTTAATTTTCCTGTACTAACCGTAATTTGCTTCATTTCACTCACATCAATAATAAGCCCGCCATTTAAAAGAGAGAAATTTTCGTAGCTATGTCGTCCACTTCTTAAGCGAAATGGTATATGACGCTCACGTGCCCATTTTAAGGCGTTACACACATCATTTTTATTTCGACAAAAAACAATAATACAAGGAAATTTTGGAATGCTTAAATTTAAATTTATTCGGGCTATGTCATACCGAGGATCCGAGGGAACGACGATACGACCAGTTAATTTTGTTTGTTTCAATTTATATCTCCTTTCTGAAATAATATGAGCTTGTATTAGTATATGAAGAGTGTATTTAACACGCATGGACGAGAAGAAGAGAAGGGTTAGATTTATCCCGTTATTTGCGAGTGAAACAAAGAAGATAGGGCTGCTCGTAAAAGCTCGATTGGTAAGGGCTAATAATCAGCGGGGAATGGACACCTCCTTAACGATTAAAGTTTCACTTTATTTTTGTGAGAAATAAATAAGGCATAAGAATAAGGAAACTACATAGAGTTCAATGAAAACAGTTGCAAACTATTCATATTTTGTTATGATAGTGTTACGAAAACGTTTGCATAAAAAATCCGATGAGATGCAAAAGGAGAGAATTAGTATGAATAAGACATGGTGGAAAGAAGCTGTCGCTTATCAAATTTATCCACGTAGCTTTATGGATTCAAATGGTGATGGTATTGGAGATTTACAGGGGATTATTGCAAAGCTGGATTATTTAAAAGATTTAGGTATAGATGTAATTTGGATTTGTCCAATGTATAAATCACCTAATGACGATAATGGTTATGATATTAGTGACTATCAAGATATTATGGATGAATTTGGTACGATGGAAGATTTTGATATGCTACTAGATGAAGTTCATAAGCGTGACATGAAGCTTATTATTGATTTAGTTATTAATCATACAAGTGATGAACATCCATGGTTTATTGAATCAAGTTCTTCTAAAGACAATCCGAAGCGTGATTGGTATATTTGGCAGGATGGTAAAGACGGCGCGGAACCAAACAATTGGGAAAGTATCTTTAATGGTTCTGCATGGGAATATGATGAAGTGACAGAGCAATATTATTTACATTTATTCTCGCGTAAACAACCAGATTTGAACTGGGAGAATAAAGAAGTTCGTGAAGTTTTATATGATACTGTTAATTGGTGGCTTGATAAAGGTATTGATGGTTTCCGCGTCGATGCGATTAGTCATATAAAAAAAGAAGATGGTCTGAAGGATATGCCAAACCCAAAAGGGTTAAAGTATGTGCCTTCTTTTGACAAACATATGAATGTAAATGGTATTCAGCCATTACTAGAAGAATTAAAAGAAAACACATTTGCTAAATACGATATTATGACTGTTGGAGAAGCAAATGGTGTGAAAGTTGAAGATGCTGATCTTTGGGTTGGAGAAGAGAATGGTAAATTCAATATGGTATTCCAATTTGAGCATTTAAGCTTATGGGATGCAGAAAAGAAGAAAGATCTTGATGTTGTTGAGTTGAAAAAAGTATTAACAAAGTGGCAAAAAGGTTTAGAAAATAAGGGATGGAATGCTTTATATATTGAAAATCATGATAAGCCACGTATTGTGTCTACTTGGGGAAATGATAAAGAATATTGGCGTGAAAGTGCAACGGCTTTAGGAGCGATGTATTTCTTTATGCACGGCACACCGTTTATTTATCAAGGACAAGAAATTGGTATGACAAATGTTCAGTTCCCAAATATTGAAGATTACGATGATGTAGCAATTAAAAATTTATATCGTGAGAAAATTGCAGAGGGCGTATCACATCAAGATATGATGGAAATTATATGGGCTTCTTGCCGCGATAATTCACGTACACCTATGCAGTGGAATGATGAAATGAATGCTGGCTTCACAACAAGTACACCTTGGTTTAGCATGAATCCAAATTACAAAGAAATTAATGTTGAAAAGCAAAAAAATGAAGAAAAGTCTATTTTCAATTTCTATAAGAAAATGATTGCCTTGAAAAAAGAGCACGATGTACTGAACTACGGTACGTACGATTTACTTTTAGAAGACGATCCACAAATTTATGCATATACACGTACGCTACAGGATGAAAAAGTCATTGTAATTAGTAATATCTCAAAAGAGGAAGCTGTGTATAATGAGAGTTTATTCGCATTAGAACGCAAACGTTTGCTTTTAAATAACTATGAAGTTGCGGAACATGAACAAATAATTACAATCACGTTGAAACCTTATGAAACAAGGGTTTATCGCATTTCATAATGAAAAAGGATGCTCCTTGAGCATCTTTTTTTATGAAAAAAAATAAATTTCTATTGCAATGTGAAAACGCTTTTATTAAAATAGATTTATGAAAACGGTTGCGTAAAGGAGAAAAAGAAACATAAGGAATCGTTTTCATAAGAGAAACAGAAATTATAATTTAAATCATTATGTTGTTATAAATAAAGGGGAGGAAAAACAGATGAAAATTACGTCTTTTGATTTTTGGCAAAAGTTCGGGAAAGCGTTACTAGTTGTTGTAGCTGTAATGCCAGCAGCTGGTTTAATGATTTCCATCGGTAAGTTAATTGGGATGTCTGCTGGGGATGTTAACGCAGTTCATACCATTGCTCGAGTAATGGAAGACATCGGTTGGGCAATTATTACAAATCTACACATCTTATTCGCAGTAGCAATTGGGGGATCTTGGGCGAAGGATCGAGCAGGTGGTGCATTTGCAGCACTATTAGCATTCGTCTTAACAAACAGAATTACAGGAGCTATATTTGGCGTAAACGCTCAAATGTTAACGGATTCAAAAGCGACAGTTTCTTCATTTTTAGCAGGAGATTTACTTGTAAAAGATTACTTTACTTCTGTACTTGGTGCACCAGCATTAAACATGGGAGTTTTCGTAGGGATTATCACAGGTTTCTTAGGAGCTACTTTATATAACAAATACTACAATTATAATAAACTGCCACAGGCATTAGCATTCTTTAATGGAAAACGATTCGTACCATTCGTTGTAATTGTTTGGTCTACGGTCACTGCGATTGTATTATCACTTGTATGGCCATTTATCCAAAGTGGATTAAATGAATTTGGTCGCTGGATTGCAGCATCTAAAGATAGTGCACCAGTTATTGCACCGTTTGTATATGGAACGTTAGAACGTTTATTATTACCGTTTGGATTACATCATATGTTAACGATTCCGATGAACTACACAGAGCTAGGCGGAACATATACGATGTTAACTGGTTCAAAAGTTGGACAAATTGTAGCGGGACAAGATCCGTTATGGCTTGCATGGATTACAGATTTAAATAACTTATTAGCAAATGGAGATACGAAAGCATATAACGATTTATTAAATAACGTTGTACCAGCTCGTTTCAAAGCTGGACAAGTTATCGGCTCAACTGCAGCGTTAATGGGGATTGCGTTTGCGATGTTCCGTAATGTTGATAAAGAAAAACGTGCAAAATATAAACCAATGTTCTTATCAGCTGCATTAGCAGTATTCTTAACAGGTGTAACAGAACCAATTGAATTCATGTTCATGTTTATTGCACCAGTATTATATGTTGTGTATGCGATTACAACAGGACTTGCATTCGCATTAGCGGATTTAATTAATTTACGTGTTCATGCATTTGGATTTATTGAGTTAATTACACGTACACCAATGATGATCAATGCAGGTTTAACGAGAGATTTAATCAACTTTGTCATTGTTTCATTAGTGTTCTTCGGCCTTAACTTTACATTATTCAACTTCTTAATTAAAAAATTCAATTTACCAACGCCAGGGCGTGCAGGTAACTATATTGATAATGAAGATGAGTCAACAGAAGGAACAGGAAATGTACAAGATGGTTCATTAGCAACAAAAGTTATTGATTTATTGGGCGGAAAAGATAATATTGCTGACGTAGATGCTTGTATGACACGTTTACGTATAACAGTAAAAGATTTAGATGTTGTTGCACCAGAAGCACAATGGAAACAAAATGGTGCTTTAGGACTTATCGTTAAAGATAAAGGTGTACAAGCCGTATATGGCCCGAAAGCTGACGTATTAAAGTCAGACATTCAAGATATGTTAGGTGCGTAATAATATGAAATTGCTAACTTTAAATTGTCACTCTTGGCAAGAAGAGAATCAAATTGAAAAAATAAAGTATCTTGCTAAAGCAATTCAAGAAGAAGATTATGATGTGATCGCATTGCAAGAAGTAAGTCAGTCTATACAAGCTGAAAATGTATGCGGTAACAAGAAAAAAGATAATTTTGGACTTTTACTGCTAGAAGAGTTAAGAGCATTAAATGTAAAAGAATACAATATTATTTGGGATTTCTCTCATATTGGATATGATGTGTACGAAGAAGGATTAGCAATTATAACAAAGCACAACATTGTAAAGGAAGATACGTTCTTTGTCTCAAAAAATAAGGATACAATGTATTGGAAAACACGCAAAATTGTAAGTGCAACAATTGCTTATAATGATAAGAATATAACGTTTTATTCTTGCCATCTCGGTTGGTGGAATGATGAAGAAGAATCATTCAAAGACCAAGTTGATCGTTTAATGGAGCGTGTAAATAGCAATGAACTTTCCTTCTTAATGGGTGATTTTAATAACAATGCTCGTTTGGAAGGAGAGGGTTATGAGTATATGATGCAAAAAGGTTTATATGACACATATGAACTAGCGATAGAGAAGGCTGAAGGAACAACTGTCCAAGGAGAGATTGCTGGTTGGGATGAAAATAAACAAAACTTACGAATCGACCTAATATTAAGCAATCAAAGTAAAACAGTTAATTCTTCAAAAGTCATTTTTAATGGAGCAAATCGAAATGTAATTTCTGACCATTTCGGTGTAGAAGTACAATTAGATATACAATAGAAGAAATCCTCACAGATAATGAAAAGCTGTGAGGATTTTTTGATAAATACAAGTATTCCCAAGAGAAAATACTTGTATTTTTTATGACATTTCCTATATATTTGTTATTAATGAATGTAAAACCGATTTGGTCATTTTGTATTCATACTTTGCCTTACTTCGTTATATAATGAAGTAAGTGAAAGTTAATGGAAAAAAATAGTTCGTTTTTGGTTAATACACGATGTAGAAAGTGATATAATTGCAAAATGTATGTATCATTTTCTAAAGAAGGAAAAATATATAATTAGGTGATAACTTCTATGAAACAAATTTGGCGTATTTATAAGACAGATTTACGGAATGTAGCCAAACATTGGGCTGCAATTGTTATTGTTTTAGGGTTAATGATTTTACCATCGTTATATGCATGGTTTAACATTAAAGCTTCTTGGGATCCTTACGGAAATACGAAAGGAATCCAAATTGCAGTTTCTAACCAAGATGTTGGATCAAATTTAAGAGGGAAAGATATTAACATCGGGGAAGAAATTGTAGATTCACTTAAGAAGGACAAAAATTTCGGGTGGAAGTTTGTTGATGAAAAGCAAGCAATTTATGGAGTAGAGCGTGGAGATTATTCCGCAAGTATTACTATTCCAAAAGATTTTTCTGAAAAGATTGCAACGGTCTTGAATGAAAATCCACAGAAACCAGAACTTGATTACTATGTAAATGAAAAAGTAAATGCGATTGCACCGAAAATTACAGCTAAAGGTGCATCGGGTCTTACAGAAGAGGTTAGTAAAAACTTTGTTAAAACAGCAAACGGTGAGATTTTTAAAATCTTCAATGACCTTGGAATCGATTTAGAAACTAACTTACCGAGTATTGAGAAGATTAAGGATTTTGTCTTTAAGTTAGAAGCACAGTTCCCAGAAATGAATACACTTATGGATAAGGCGTTAGATGATGCGACTCGGGCAGAAGATATCGTGAAAGTAGCACAAAAAGATCTACCTGTTGTAGAGAGTGTAATAAATGATGGGCAAGAAGCGTTGGCAAATTTAGATAAGTTCTTTGCAAGACAAGATCAAACATTAAAGAATGCTCCAGGAACGATAAGAAATGATTTAGTAGCAGCAAAAGGCGTTATGGATAGTGCAGCTGCATTTACTGACTTTTTAATGAATCCAGGTGTAGACTTAAATATTCCTGATTTGTCTGGAATGAATGGATTACCTGAATTTCCTGCAAGACCAGACCTTTCTAAGTTGAATAGTGATGGTTATAAGAGTATAGCGCAAAATATTAATCAAACAGTAAATAATGTTTTAAGCTCATCACGTGCAGGAACAGCTTATGGGAAAAGTGTTATAAATGGATTGCAAAATGGTCAGTTTGATCCAGAACAAGCAAAGAAAGATTTAAATGCGGTATCAGATCGATTACAAACTGGTACAGATGGTATTTCATATCTTATTAATTTCTTTACTGAACTTCAAAATTCAGCGACGACTGATTTTGGAAATAGCTTTTTCAAAGACCGAGTGGATCACTTAACTAATGTTAAAAAAGGTATGGAAAATGCAAACAATGGTATTAAAGATATTGTAAATGCTATCGGTACAGGACAAGAAGTAAAGAAAGATGTAACAGATGTAGCGAATCAAAAATTAGATGCAGCAAATGCATTGATTGATCAAACTGAAAAAGATTACAATGAAACATTTGTAGCAGATTATAAAAAAGCAGTTAGCACAGTAGATCAAGCTAAAGCTGATGCAAATGCAGTATATGATAATGCAAAAGCAGATTACGATAAAGTAAAAAATGGCATTGAAGGTGCAAAAGCTGATTTACAAAAGGCGAAAGAAGATGTAAAAAATAGAGGTATTAACGATTTAGATTCAACGAAAGTAGCTTTAAATAGTTTAAATGGTCAATTCCAATCTGGAATCGGTTTAATTGATGATATGATTCCAGTTCTAGAAAGCACAAATAAGGTTTTAGCGGATGTAAATAGTGATAAAAACCTTAATAATGGAATTGCAAAATTAAATAAAGCGAAAAGCAGTTTGCAAAAAGGTGTAGAGGCAACGAATAAGGGGATTACACTTCTTAACAATGGCCAGAAACCTACAAAAGATGTAATTGAAAGTATTAACAATGCAGCAAAAGGTGGAGCAGCTCAATTAGCAGATGTATTGTCCACGTATGATTCAGAAATTGTTCCGAACTTTAATACAGCAATTGCCCGTACAAAAGAGATGTCGAAAAATACAACTCAAATTTTAAATGATGCAGACAAAAAGCTTCCAGATGTTAAAAAATTACTAGAAGATTCATCCAAAGGCTTAGTAGACGGTAGAAAGAAATTAGCAGACATTAAAGCTGAAATGCCGGAGACTGAGAAAAAGATTAAAGAATTAGCAGATAAAATTCGTGATTTTGAATCTGAAGAGGATATAAAAGACATCATACGCTTATTGAAAAACGATGTTGAAAAGCAAAGTGACTACTTTGCAAATCCAGTAAATTTAAAAGAGAATAAATTATTTGCAATGCCGAACTACGGTTCAGCAATGTCACCATTCTATACAGTGCTTGCATTATGGGTAGGCGCATTATTAATGGTTTCATTATTAACGGTAGAAGTACACGAAGAGGGCGCGAATTATAAGAGCCATGAAGTTTACTTCGGACGTTTATTAACATTCTTAACGATAGGTCTTTCACAAGCGTTTATCGTATCAATGGGAGATATATTCTTACTCGGTACGTACGTAGTCGATAAGTTCTGGTTTGTGTTATTTAGTTTATTTATTGGGGGAGTATTTGTTTGTATCGTGTACTCACTCGTTTCTATTTTCGGAAACGTTGGGAAATCGATGGCGATTATTTTACTTGTACTACAAGTAGCAGGATCGGGCGGTACGTTCCCAATTCAAATGACACCACCATTCTTCCAAGCGATTTATCCGTTCTTGCCATTCACATATGCAATTAGTGCAATTCGTGAAACAGTAGGTGGAATGCTTTGGGATATAGTAACTAGAGATTTACTTGTGTTAAGTGCTTTCGTAGTAATCATGGTTGTGGCTGCATTATTACTGAAAACACCAATTAACAAATCAAGTGAAAAGTTTGTTGAGAACGCAAAAGGAAGTAAAATTATTCATTAAAAATAAAAGGTTCCTACCGATAGTGGTAGGAACCTTTTTGTTTAATCAAATTTTAATTTCTTTAATGCTTCTGCGAATGGATTGTTTAATGGTTCTTCTTCTTTGTTCTGCTGTTTCATATATTTTTGAACGTCGCGTTTATCAGCTTTGCTGCCGGATTCTTTTTTACGTCTCTCTTGGAATGTAGAAAGTTTCTCACGATAGCCACATTTACATGCGAAAATTTGGCCTGCTCCTTCACCACGAAGTTCTAGTTTCTTTTTACACTGAGGACAGCGTGCATTTGTAGTGCGGGATACATTTTTACGGTGACCACATTCGCGATCTTGGCATACAAGCATTTTACCTTTTTTACCGTTTACTTCTAACATTGGTTTACCACAGTCTGGACAAGACTTCGTTGAAATGTTGTCGTGTTTATATTTCTTATCACTCGATTTAATTTCAGCAACAATTTCTTTCGTAAAGTTCTTCATTTCTGAAATGAATACTTCTTTCTTTAATTTTCCTTTAGCGATAGCTTCTAACTTTTGCTCCCATTCACCAGTTAGTGTAGGAGATTTCAGTTCTTCTGGCACTAAATCAAGTAACTGACGGCCTTTTGAAGTAATGTGAATATCTTTACCACGTTTTTCAAGCAAGAACGAATTGAATAACTTGTCGATAATATCAGCTCGTGTAGCTACAGTACCTAATCCACCAGTTGACTTTAACGTGTCAGCAAGTTGTTTGTTTTGCGTATCCATGTATTTTGTTGGGTTTTCCATCGCTGAAAGTAATGTTGCTTCATTAAAACGTGCAGGTGCTTTCGTTTGACCTGATGTTTGGACAATTAGTTTTATGTTTAATGTATCGCCTTTTTCGATGCGAGGTAAGATTTGTTCTTTTACATCATCGCTTGCATCATCATCTTCAAATCGATTTTCATAAACCTCTTTCCAACCAGCATGTAAAATCGTTTTTCCGCGTGCGATGAACGTTTCGTCACCAATTTTCGTGCGCAATGTTAGTTGTTCATATTCAAAGGCCGGGAATAAAACAGCTAAGAAACGTTTTACAACTAAGTCATAAATTTTACGTTCTTTATCTGTGAAAGCTGAGAAGTTTACATAGCTCTCTGTTGGAATAATTGCGTGATGATCACTTACTTTACTATCATCAACAAATGATTTATTAGATTTTACAGGTTTCTGCAATACTTTATGTGCTAAAGGACGGTATTCTCCAACTCCGCAAGCCTTCAGACGCTCTGGAAGTGTTCCGACAATATCAGATGAAATATAGCGTGAATCTGTACGAGGGTACGTTAAAACTTTATGCTGTTCATATAATTTTTGCATAATGTTTAATGTTTCTTTCGCAGAGTAACCAAATATTTTATTCGCATCACGTTGTAGCTCAGTTAAATCGTAAAGACCAGGAGCGAACGATTTCTTTTGTTTTTTATCAATGTCTACAACAGTAGCATTTTGTTTACTAATTTTGTTCACGATTGCATCAGTTTTTTCTTTATTAAAGCTACGGCTATTTCCTTTTGTATCTTGCCAAGTTAGCTTTAATCTCTCAGCTGTTTGAGCTTCGATACCATAGTAAGTTTGAGCTTTGAAATGTTTGATTTCATCTTCACGACTTGCAATCATGGCTACAGTAGGTGTTTGAACACGACCACAATTTAGTTGGGCATTAAAGCGAGTAGTTAATGCTCGAGTCGCATTAAGCCCGATATACCAGTCAGCCTCTGAACGTGCGACAGCTGAAGCGTATAGATTGTCATATGCTTTTCCTGGTTTTAAATTTGCGAAGCCATCTTTAATTGCTTTATCGGTAACAGATGAAATCCATAGACGTTTAATCGGTTTCTGCATTTTAACTTTATCGATAATCCAGCGTGCGACCAACTCTCCCTCACGACCGGCGTCAGTAGCTATAATGATTTCATTTACATCTTTTCTAAGAAGCTGACTTTTTACAGCGTTAAACTGTTTCCCTGTTTGTTTAATAACGGTTAGTTTTAAACGCTCCGGTAGCATTGGTAAATTTTCTAAATTCCACTGTTTATATTTCACATCATAGCTTTCTGGATCAGCTAATGTAACGAGATGACCTAAAGCCCAAGTAACAATATATTTACTACCTTCAAGATAGCCGTTCCCTTTTTTATCACATTTCAGTACACGTGCGATATCACGTGCAACAGAAGGTTTTTCAGCAATTACAATACTTTTTGCCATATTTAAAAACATCCTTTCAAATTTCCATACGTTAAATATAGCATACATCTTTGTTCTATTCAGTCTTGCTGACGGTTTGAGTTATTTGTGATGAAATATACGTGTGAGAGTTTTACTTATATAAAGGCGAAGAATGGTTGAACCAGGAGAGTTAGGATCTCTATCATTTTATAAAAGTAAAGAACTTGTTATTTTACTAGAATAAGAGTAGACTTTGAAGTAGATGAATAATAAACACATGGGAGTTTGTGGATGCAAACTGAGAGTATGACTAATCCGTCATTGACCATTTGAACCTGTTGGATAATGCCAGCGTAGGGAGAGTGTAAAAGCACATGTTCAGGCACTTTGCGTACGCGCAAAGTGCCTTTTTGTGTATCTCCCATCATTAAAGTTAGGAGATGAATAGAATGAATGTACAAGAAATTAGTAAAGTCGTGGATTTGGTGAGAGAATCTAATCCGCTCGTTCATAATATTACAAATGTTGTTGTAACGAATTTTACAGCAAACGGCTTGTTAGCATTAGGAGCATCGCCTGTAATGGCGTATGCAAAAGAAGAAGTAGCAGAAATGGCTAGCATTGCAGGAGCCCTTGTATTAAATATGGGTACACTTCGTCCTGAAGAGGTAGAAGCGATGTTACTTGCTGGTAAATCAGCAAATGTGAACAATGTACCAGTAGTGTTTGATCCAGTTGGTGCAGGAGCAACGTCTTATCGAACAGAAGTTGCGAGACATATTCCAGCCGAAATCGATTTAGCTGTTATCCGCGGAAATGCAGCTGAAATAGCTAACGTTATTAATGAGAAATGGGAAATTAAAGGTGTAGATGCTGGTACTGGAAACGGTAATGTTGTAAATATTGCAAAACAGGCAGCAGATGAATTAAATACAGTTACGGTAATTACTGGAGAAGAAGATGTTGTTACAGATGGAGAGCGAACTATTCTGATTCGAAATGGCCATCCTATTTTAACGAAAGTTACTGGAACAGGTTGTTTACTAACTTCTGTAATAGGAGCATTTGTAGCGGTAGAAAAGGATTATGTAAAGGCAGCAGTAGCCGCATTAACATTCTATGGAGTAGCAGCAGAAATAGCGGCTTCGAAAACAGTAGAGAATGGACCAGGAAGCTTCCAAATTGAATTTTTAAATCAGTTAGCGAATACAACTTCAGATGATATTGAGAAGTATGGAAAGATTGAGGTTATAAGTAAGGAGGGGAACTAGATGTCGCGTATTACAATGGATGAAATGTCTAGGTTATTACGAGTATATTTTATTATGGGAAGTAACAATTGTACGAAGGAGCCACTACAAGTATTGAGAGATGCACTAGAAGGTGGTATAACAATTTTTCAACTTCGTGAAAAGGGAGAAGGGGCTTTAACGGGAGAGAAACGTATTGATTTTGCGAAAGAACTACAAGCGCTTTGCAAGGAGTACGGTGTACCATTCATCGTAAATGATGATGTGGAACTAGCCCTCGAGTTAGATGCAGATGGCGTGCATGTTGGACAAGATGATGAAGGAATTACATCTGTTCGTAAAAAAATGGGAGATAAAATTATTGGAGTATCTACACATACAATTGAAGAGGCACGCTGGGCGATTGAAAATGGGGCCGATTATTTAGGAGTTGGTCCAATTTTCCCGACGAGTACGAAAAAAGATACGAAAGCGGTTCAAGGAACGAAAGGTCTAAAGTATTTTAGGGAACAAGAGATTACAATACCAATCGTTGGGATTGGTGGGATTACAATTGAAAATACAGCTTCTGTTATAGAAGCGGGTGCGGATGGTGTTTCAGTTATTTCAGCGATTAGCTTAGCGGAATCTGCGTATGAAAGTACGAAGAAATTAGCTGAGGAAGTAAATAAGAGTTTGTAGATAAAAGACCATGTAGTATGAAAATACTGCGTGGTCTTTTGTCGTATAAAACAAAATATGCCGCCTAAACTAGTATGTATAAACATAGATTGTTTTGGAGGCGAAAGCATGATTGTATTTCAGGATATTATAGCTGCGTATGAAAAAATGAAGGGCATTGTACATATGACACCATTAGATTATTCAAGTACATTTAGTGAATTATCACAGAATGAAGTGTATTTAAAGCTGGAGAATTTACAAAAGACAGGCTCTTTTAAAGTACGTGGTTCTTATAATAAAATGGTTTCTCTTGAGAAAGGTGATTTAGAAAATGGTGTTGTTGCGGCATCTGCTGGAAATCATGCGCAAGGAGTCGCTTATTCTAGTAATATGCTTAGTATTCCTTGTACGATTGTGATGCCAAAAGGTGCTCCGTTAAGTAAGGTGCTTGCGACAAAAAGGTATGGCGCGCGTGTAGAATTGCAAGGTGATGTATTTGATGATGCATTAGCTTATGCACTAGATTTAAAAGAGAAGACAGGAGCGAAATTTGTACATCCATTTGATGATGAAGCAGTAATTGCTGGTCAAGGTACAGTCGGTCTGGAAATATTACAACAGCTGGAAGATGTAGAGGCTGTTATTTGTCCTATTGGAGGTGGGGGATTAATTGCAGGGGTTGCGATGGCAATTAAAGAACAAAAGCCATCAGTAAAAATATACGGTGTGCAGACACTTGCTTGCCCAGGAATGAAACAATCACTTGAGGAAAAGAAAGTAATAACAGTAGATTCTGCGCCAACTATGGCGGATGGAATCGCGGTTAAAAGGCCAGGTGATTTAACTTTTGAACTTGTACAACGCTATGTGGATGATGTGTTTTGTGTAGATGAAATGGAAATCGCACGAACGATGTTAATGCTTCTTGAACGGAATAAATTGTTGGTTGAAGGGTCTGGTGCGAGCTCATTAGCTTCTTTGCTTTATCACAAAATCCCAATAAGAGAAAAAAAGGTCGTATCCGTACTAAGTGGTGGAAATGTCGATGTAAACTTTATTTCGCGTATTATTGAGCATGGAATGGTTGAAGCAGGACGCTTCATTCACATTGCGACAATGATTAAAGATAAGCCAGGCTATTTGCAACATTTACTTGAGATTGTAACAAGTTTTGAAGCGAATGTATTAAATATACATTTAGAACGGATTGGTACAAAGGTATTTCCAGGATATGCGCAATTGCACTTGTCATTAGAAACGAAAGATAGAAATCATATTGAAGAAATATTGAGTGGTTTAAAAAAGAAAGGGTATGTTGTAGAAGTTATTGATTGAAAAAATTAAACAAACGTTTGATCAAAAAAGCACAAACCCTTTAAAATTGTAGGTTTGTGCGTTTATTTAAAACATAATTGAAATTAAGAGCATTCCAATTCCGATAGAAGTGAATGTTGCAATTAGGCCCGGAATCATAAAGCTATGATTTAATACATATTTACCGATGCCTGTTGTACCAGTACGGTCAAAGTTAATGGCAGCAACGATTGTTCCATAGTTTGGAATGAAGAAGTATCCATTTACTGCAGGGAACATTGCAATAAGTAATGCCGGCGGAATACCAAGTGATAGTCCAAGTGGCACTAAAGCACGAACTGTTGCTGCTTGGCTATACAGTAAAATAGATAGAATGAATAGTGCAATAGCAAATAGCCATGGTGCACTTGTCACTAAGTGTTGAATTGATCCTTGAATTATATTTAAGTTTCCGTTGAAGAAAGTATCTCCCATCCAAGCGATACCGAAAATAGCAACAACTGCTGTTGCCCCCGCTTTAAAGACGTTACCAGACACAATGCTTTCTACATTTGGTTTACAGAAAATAATAATAAGGGCTGCAATAGTTAACATAACCATTTCAATTGTGTTTGGCATGGAAAGACGAGCTAACTTCCCGTCAACCATCCATCCCGGACGAAGTGCTTCAAATGAACCAAGAAGTACGACAAGGAAAGTTCCTACTAGGAAAAGGATAACTGATAATTTAGCGCCTTTTACACCCACAAATTCTTTTTTCTCTTTAAGCTTAGGAATCATTCCCTCTTTTAATCGCTTCAAGTATTCAGGGTCTTCATTTAATTCTTTTCCCATTTTACTAACAACGAATGCAGCTACCATACAAGCGATGAAAGTAGAAGGGATACTGACTTTTAAAATATCTAACAAGGTAATTTTATAGTCGGCTAACATTGCTAAAAGTGCAACTGTTGCAGCCGATATTGGACTAGCTGTAATTGCCTGCTGGGAAGCGATAACGGCAATTGACATTGGTCGTTCAGGTCTAATTCCTGATTCACGAGATACTTCGGCGATAACGGGAAGTACAGAATAAGCGACATGACCAGTTCCTGCGCATAGCGTGAATAAATAAGTAACAATAGGAGCAAAAAATGTAATGCGCTTTGGATTTTTTCGTAATGCTTTCTCAGCAAGGTGGACGAGATAATCCATTCCTCCAGCAGCTTGCAAAGCACCGGCAGCTGTAATTACTGCTAAAATCATAAGCATTACATCAATAGGAGGAGCTGTAGGTTGTAAGTGGAAGACGAAAACAAGTATTGCCATACCAACGCCACCCATTACTCCTAGACCAACTCCGCCTAAGCGTGCGCCAATAAAAATGCAGAGTAGTAACGTAAGAAATTGTAGCCAAAACATGATAAACTACCTCCGAAATTCGTAAGTTAAGATATATTCGAATAGTTTAATTTAAATGAAAATTAAATGAATATCCGGAATAATCCTTGTGTTGTATACGTTTTTTATTATATAACACAAGAAATGTAACATTCACGAACTTTGTTAAATTATTTCGAAAAAATAATACATTAAAACTTTATATTTACATCTTTAAATGGGTGGACATTTTAATTTTTATGTTGTAATATTTGGAAGAGAATAT
Source organism: Bacillus sp. SIMBA_074 (assembly GCF_046534555.1). Lineage (NCBI taxonomy): Bacteria > Bacillati > Bacillota > Bacilli > Caryophanales > Bacillaceae > Bacillus > Bacillus sp. SIMBA_074. The sequence goes on from NZ_JAWRYM010000007.1 coordinate 109,039, forward strand.
TTTAATTCTCATAGAACTCCCATATCGTTCAACTCGTTCAGCGAGAAAGGCAAACTTATGGAAACATGAGGACGCAAAACTACAGGGGCTAAGGTCGAAGGGCTAAGCTAGCCAGTTACCGGACGGATAGGGTTGGTTTTGACCAATGCTTTTTCATTGGTCTTTTTTTTATTTGTAAACAAATGAGAACTGTTATCATTTATTAATGAGATTTATATTTTAATAGTTTTACTTTATATTAAGTTAATTTAGAAAGGTGATGTTAATGAAAAAATATTGGCATAAGCTATCGTTTCTTCAAAAGAATGTATTGTTAACTGTACTCGTTATTTTGACGCTTGTTGGTACTATGGGAGCGTTAAGTTTTAACATGTTTCAAAATAGTATGATGTCTATATTTGAAAGGCATTCTTTTGAAACAGGAGATACGGTATTACATAAATTAGACGCAGAAATATTGAGAGATGTTGCAAAAGACCCAACGGCAGAAAGAGAAAAGAGAGAGAAGTTAACAGAGAAATTAGATGAATCAACGAAAGAATTGAACAGTGTTGGACAAACGTATGTTGTTGGAGCAAAAAAAAATGAAAAAGGTGAGTTACAAATCGTCGGTTTGTCTACAGGTTTAGCAAATGTTGTTGAAGTAAAGCCGGGAGACTATTATAAACAACCAGATCGTTGGATGAAAGCATATGATAAAGTAATGAGCACGAAAAAAGCAAACATGACAGAAGTATATGAAGACGCATTAGGATCATGGGTAACGATATTAGAGCCAATTAAAGATGGAGAAGAAAATATTGTGGCAATTGTTGCAGCCGATGTAGATGCCTCTATTGTTCCTATTACAAAGGAAAAATTCATTATACAAGGTTTAATGTTTATTTGTATTTCTGTTTTAATTGCAACTGTTATTCAATTCTTAATTGTACGTAACGCACTTGCTCCATTGCGAGATTTACGTGAAGGATTGCGCAAAGTCGGTGAAGGTGATTTAAGTATTAAATTAGAGGAAAGACCAGATGATATTGGTATTATTAATGCGTATTTTAATAATACCATCGAGAAGTTTAAAGGAATTATAGATAAAGTGAAGCAGACAGCAGAACAGGTTTCCTCATCTTCACAAGAATTGTCAGTGAGTACGAAAGAGAATAGCATGGCAGTTCAAGAAATCGTAAGTTCTATGGTTGAGTTAAGAGCTGGCGCTCAGTCACAAGAAACTTCAGTACCACAGTATTTAGGTATTGTATATGAAATGGAAGATAAGATGGAAGAGATAACGAATGCTGCAAAACAAATGGCGAAAGAGTCTGAAGGTATGGAGCATCATTCAGTAAAAGGAAATGGTGTTATTGAACAGACGATTAATCAAATGAACATAATACAAAATGCAGTACAAGATTTATCTTCTATTATTTATTCTTTGGAAACAAGATCAAAAGAAATTAGTGATATTGTAACAGTAATTACAGGTATTTCAAATCAAACTAATTCGCTAGCTTTAAATGCTTCTATTGAAGCTTCACGTGCTGAGGAAACCGGAAGGGGATTTGCCGTTGTTGCTGATGAAGTGCGTAAATTAGCAGAGCAGACGGAAGCATCAGCAAAAGATATAGCAAAATTAATCGGGGAAACACAAGCTGAAACGGAAGAAGCTGTTGTTTCAATGCAAAAAGCTTCAAAAGAAGTAGAATCTGGAATTAAACTTGTTGAAAGTAGTGGTGCTTTCTTTGAAAAAATTTCAAAATCAGCACAATCTGTTACAAATCAGGTTAGAGCTGTTTCTAGCAATTCAAGTGATATTTTGCAAAATAGCCAAAATATTGTTCGTGTTGTAAATGAACTATCACATATCGCAAATACGTATGCGAATAGTAGTAGTAATATTGAAGAGAGTATGAAAGAACAGGAAATGTCTGTACAAGATATTGCTGAATTAGCTAGTTCTTTAAGTTGGCTTTCACAGGAGTTACAAGAGTTAATTGGGGAATTTAAAAGTTAAATGAAATGATTATACATGCTTTTGTTTGTTCAATAAAATAAATCATGCTACAATGAAAACGAATTAAGAACCGGGGAGCCAATTGGCTGAGAGGATGTAAGTATACATCGACCCTCAACCTGATCTGGATAATGCCAGCGTAGGGAGTTACTTTAAAGTGATGTAGCATAAGTTATTATAGAATAACTTGTATACAAGGCTTTCCTACATGGTAGGAAAGCCTTTTCTTTTTTGGAAACCATATTTTGTAAGGGGGATTTTATTATGTCACAACAAGTTACAATTTCATTTTCAGTAGTACCACAAGCGAAGAACAAAGATGTGTATTCCGTTGTTGATAAAGCAATTGAAGTTGTACAACAGTCGGGAGTTCGTTATGAAGTAGGGGCAATGGAAACAACGTTGGAAGGAGAATTAGATGTACTTCTTGACGTCATTAAACGCGCGCAACAAGCTTGCGTCGATGCTGGAGCAGAAGAAGTAATTACTTCTATTAAAATTCACTATCGTCCAAGTACAGGCGTAACGATTGACGAAAAAGTTTGGAAGTACCGTGATGAATATGCAAAACCAGAAGCGATCTAAAATAATCACAACAATTTGGCTTATCCTTCTCATTGCTATATGGGAAGGATCTGTTTCATTATTTAAAATTGAGCCGTGGATTTTACCGAAGCCGTCTGCAATTGTGCAAGAGTTAATTGGAATGAAAGATTTACTATTACCGAATACAGTGCAAACGTTACAGGAAGTAATAATTGGGTTGTTTTTTGCAATTTTACTTGGGACGAGTATTGCTATCATTATGGATGTCATCCCTTTATTTCGGATTTTAATGAATCCATTGCTCGTTATTTCGCAAACAATTCCAATCGTTGTGCTCGCACCATTATTTATTATTTGGTTTGGATACGGAATGTTGCCAAAAGTAATGGTTGTTATTCTTGTTTGTTTCTTCCCAATTGCGCTTAGCATTTTAGAAGGTTTCCAAACGGTAGATAAAAATATGCTGAAACTGTTACAAACAATGAAGGCAACGAAATGGCAAGTTTACCAGAAAGTAAAGTTTCCAGCAGTACTCCCATACTTTTTCTCAGGTTTAAAAATTGCTGTTACATATAGTGTGATGGGGGCGATTATTGGGGAATGGCTTGGTGCCAGTGAAGGATTAGGAGTTATGCTTACAAGAGCAACAAAATCCTTTTTAACGGCTCGAGTATTTGGTGTTGCAGCGATTATCGTCATGGTGACATTATGTCTGTACTTTATTGTTGAATTTATGGCAAGAATAACAGCACCATGGATATACAGAAAGGGCGGCAGAAAATGAAAAAAGGTTTAAAAATTATGTTAGCTGCATTATTAGCAGTAACTGTTGCCGGATGTAATCCGGCGAAGAAAGAAGAAAGTTCAAGTAAAGATAAAAAAGTAAAAGTCGTTTTAGATTGGTTTCCAAATACGAATCATACTGGCTTATATGTAGCGCAAACGAAAGATTATTACAAAAAGCAAGGGCTTGATGTAGAAATTATCCAGCCTGGTGATAATGTAACGGCAGAGCAGATGATTGCTTCTGGGAAAGCAGACTTTGCGATAAGCGCACAAGAAAATGTAACATTAGCTCGTGTTGAAGGAATCCCAGTTGTTTCTGTTGGTGCAATTATTCAGCATAATACCTCTGCTTTTGCATCTCTAAAAAAAGATAATATGACGTCACCGAAAGATTTTGAAGGTAAACGTTATGGCGGCTGGGGGGGACCAGCAGAAGAAGCGACGTTAAAGACGATTATGGAGAAACATCAAGCTGATTTTAATAAAGTTGAAAAAATTATTCTTGGACAAACAGATTTCTTTAAATCAATCGGTCGTGATGCAGACTTTGAATGGATTTATTATGGATGGGATGGAATTGAAGCGAAGCGTCAAGGAAAAGAGTTAAATACAATTATGGTAAAAGACTTAGATCCAGCGCTTGATTTCTATAGTCCTGTTATTATTACAAGTGAAAAACATACGAAGCAAGATAAAGATTTTGTGAAAAAATTTATGACGGCAACGACAGAAGGTTATGATTTTGCAATTAAAGAACCGAAAGAAGCTGCGGATATTTTAATTAAAGCTGTTCCAGATGTGAATAAAGAATTAGTACAAGAAAGCCAAAAGTGGTTAAGTACAAAGTATCAAGATGATGCAAAAGCGTGGGGAGTACAGAAGGAAGAGATTTGGACAAATTACATGAATTTCTTATATGACAACAAAGTTATTAAAAAGAAAATCGATGTAAAAGATGCCTTTACAAATGAATTCCTTCCAAATGAAAAATGAGTGGATTACAAATAAAAGATATTTTAAAAGCTTTCGATGGAAAGAATGTATTAGCAAATATTAGTGCGTCTATACAAGAGGGAGAGTTTGTCTCTTTTGTAGGTCCGAGTGGTTGTGGAAAAAGTACATTATTAAATATGATTGCAAGTGTTGAAGAGCCAACGAGCGGAGAAGTGTTTTATAACGAGGAGTATGTAAAAAAACAAGATGTTGTTAGTTATATGCCGCAACAAGATTTATTACTACCGTGGCGATCGGCTTTGCAAAATATCGTTCTTCCATTGGAAATCGAAGGGAAGCCTAAAAAACAAAGGCTGACAGAAGGAATGGAAGCATTAAAGCAATTTGAGCTAGATGAATATGCAGATCATTATCCAGATGAATTATCAGGTGGAATGCGTCAAAGAATTAGTTTCCTTCGTACGTATTTATGTGAAAAGCCAATTATGCTGCTGGATGAGCCTTTTGGAAAATTAGATGCATTTACAAAAATGGAAGTACACAGTTGGCTTTTAAATTCTTGGCATCAAGAAAAGCAAACAATTGTTATGGTTACACATGACTTAGATGAGGCAATTTTACTTTCTGATCGCGTATTTATTTTATCTCAAAGACCAGCATCAATAGTTGGCGAGGTCCAAGTGGAATTACCTAGGCCGCGAACGATGGATATGTTAACATCTCTTGAGTTAAAGAAGTATAAGGAAGAAATTTTAAAAGTATTGGCTCCTTACATGAAAAAATAGAAATAAGTCTTTTAACAGTTTTTTGTATAATTGCTGTTAAGAGGCTTTTTTCTATTGAAGGAGAAAGCTGAAATCTATAGGGGAAATAGTGGGTTCATTAACATCGGATAAATTGGAAGAAGGAACAAAAGAAAAAGTAGAGAATAGAATATAACAGAGTGGTTTATACTCTTAATATAACAAATGTTAAAGGAGTGAAAGGATAAAATGACTTTATCAACTGTTCTTCAAATGGTTTTAGCTTGATACGGGAGAAGTCTGCCCATTTTTAAAGATGAAGCTAAATTGAAGACAGCAGGTAAAGAACCTTAATCCTTTCTTACGATAATATGTAATGGGTAAGGTGTATTCACCTTACCCATTTTTATATGTATAACTAAATAAGGCTTTATACTGTTGTTCTCTCTATTTAGCTTATGGATCATAAGAAAAGGAGAGAGAAAAGATGAGTATATTAACAGTAGAAAATGTAAGTCATTCATATGGTGAGAAAACCATTTTAAATAATACGTGCTTTCGATTATTAAAGGGCGAACATGTTGGGCTAGTAGGGAAAAATGGAATTGGAAAATCAACATTATTACGCTTGTTAACAGGAGAACTTATACATGATGATGGAAAAATTGAATGGTTTCCACATGTGAAGATTGGCTTTTTGCAACAGCATATAGATTTACAAGAAGGCATAACAATTGAAGAATACTTGCAAAGTGCGTTTTCTAACCTGTATGAGTTGGAACGTGACATGTTAAAACTTACAGAAGAGATGGCTGGAGCAGGAGAAGTAGCGAAATTGTTAGTAAGGTATGGAGAGTTACAAACTATATTGGAGAATTCTAATTTTTATCAAATTCATACAGAAATTGAGGAAGTAGCAACAGGCTTAGGCTTGTTTGAAATAGGATTGGAAAAGGATGTTTCAAAGTTAAGTGGTGGTCAGCGGACAAAGTTGTTACTTGGGAAACTCCTTTTAGAAAAAGCGGATGTTTTATTATTAGATGAGCCAACTAACTATTTAGATACAGCACATATAGAATGGTTGCAATCATATTTACAAATGTATGAAAAAGCTTATATTATCATTTCGCATGATGAAATATTTTTGAACAATATTACGAATGTTATTTATCATCTAGAAGAACGAAAGGTTAAGCGCTATGTAGGAGATTATGAAACCTTTTTGCAAAGTTATCAATTACAAAGGAAACAATTACAAGCGGCGTATGCGAAACAACAAAAAGAAATTGCACATTTAGAGGGTTTTATTCAAAAAAATAAAATTCGTAAAGCGAAACAAGCGAAAAGTCGTGAAAAAGTATTAGAGAAAATGAAAAAGGTTGAAAAGGTTAACGATGTACCTCGCGCCCGTTTTGATTTTAATGTTTATACTGAGCCAGTGAGTCGTATATTACAGGTAGAGAAACTGAAAATTGGTTATGGTGAACCGTTATTTCCAGAATTGGATTTTCAAGTGAAAAAAGGGGAAAAGATTGCGATTATTGGTCATAATGGGATTGGAAAAACAACAATGTTAAAAACATTACTAGGACAAATAAAACCGTTAGGCGGCTCAGTTTCTGTTGGGGAACGAGTAAAACCCGCTTATTTTGCACAAGAGGAATTTTCCTCAGAAATAACTGCACTAGAAAGAGTATGGGCAGGGAGACCAGATATGACAAGAAAAGAAATCCGACAAGCATTAGCAAAGTGCGGATTGAAAGAAGAACATGTATTAAAACCTATCCAGTTATTAAGTGGAGGAGAACAAACAAAAGTACGATTATGCGAACTTATCGTAACTAAAAGCAATGTTTTAATTTTAGATGAACCAACTAACCATTTGGATACAGAGACTAAGACGGATTTACAGGAAGCGTTAAAACAATATAAAGGTACAGTTTTAATTGTTTCACATGAGCCCTCTTTCTATGAAGCATGGATAACGAAAATATGGAATATCGAAAAATGGAACGTTTAACAATAATCACAAAGAAAAGGCATTAGCTTTTATGAGCTAATGCCTTTTCTTTGTGATTAACATGATTTTCGAGAACTCTCAAATGAGAATTGTATGAAAAAGAACTCTTATAGTGCGCTTATAAGCGCACCATAAGAGTTCTTTTTCTTTGGTTATATTTATAATAATACTAGATGCCTTTCCCTAATAGGCTACTATCTTTTTATATATATATAGATAGTTTGAAATGGAAATGATTCCTATATGTAAAGGATAATGTGATTAGTATGGGAAGACAATAGAACTTAAAGGAAATTCATGTAAAATTCAGATGAACTTCACGCTAACTTCATATTAGAAACTAAATATAATTATAATAGGTTATTATAATATGAATTGTGATTTTTCATAAAATTAAAAGTTTGAATTTAGGATAGAGCACTCAAACCTAAATTCAAACTTTAGTGAAATAATTAATGGAGGTTACGTTTAGTTTTCGTTAATGGATGCATTTACAAGTTCGGCGGGATTGCCTGTTCCTGCCCCTCCGATTGTAACTGATCCACCAGGAGGAATTTCACCATTCCATCCTGCATTCGTAATTACGTAATGATTATTTATTTTACTACTAATTTTAGAATCCCAAACTTGTGTTAAATTGCCGTTATAATCAAATTCTAATTTCCAGTTTTTAATAGGGGGCGTTCCGCTATTTTTAATTATAATTGAGAAGTTGTAACCACTTCCCCAATTTGAAGTGACTGAAAAGGTAGCATTGCCATTTCCACCAGGAGGTGTTGTGTTAGCATCATCTGTTTTTATAAGAATAGAAGTAGGTTGTGATTTGTTACCAGCAGCATCTTTTGCTAATACTGAAAATGTGTATTCTGTATTAGGTTTCAAGTTTTTAATTGTAATGCTATTTGTTGTTGTACTCCATTTCTCTTCTCTGGCAGTAATTTCATATTCAGTAACGCCTACGTTATCAGTAGATGCAGTCCAGTTTAATTGAACTGAGTTTGAATTTTTATTTGTAACAGCAATATTTTTTACGTTTGTTGGTGGTTCAGTATCTTTTTGAGTAATAGGTCCACCAAGTAATTCTTTTACTAGCGTATCAAGTAATTTTGGTCCACTACAACTATATTTTGGACTTGTACGGCAATCCCCGCTTAGTTCCCAAAACATTGCGCCACTTAAACCCTTTGTCTTTATATAGTCTGTTTTATATTTCATAGATTCATTGTCATCATAGCTAATAAAGGTTCCTGTAGTCGCATTATATAAATAAGGTACTTTCGCTACATCGTTCCATCCGCGAACAAAACCATTTTTATTCACATAATTAGCTGCTAAATCACCATAATCGTACACACCTGTGTCACCGGTAGAATAATCATCCCAAGTACCTTTAGAAGCGAGCTTTCCGTCACTACCTGGTTTACAAGGTTGGTATTGCCCATTATTTTCTTTTCCGCAACTTTTCCATCCACGTCCGTAAAAAGGTACACCTAATACGAGTTTATCCGCTGGAACCCCTTCATTTGTATAAATGTCTATCGCACCATCTACGTAAAATTTTGTATCCGCTGCGGGGTCATTTGGATCTTTGTATAGTGCAGCATTATGGTTAGAAGTAGCTTCCCATCCACCGTGGAAATCGTATGTCATAATATTAATCCAATCCAGTATTTGAGAAATCTTCTTTAGCTCTGTATGATCCGCATAACGTTGGCTTGCACCTGACGCGATTGTTAGTAAATATTGTTTACCATCTTCTGCACCAGCTTTCGTTAATGCATTTCGAACATCTTGAAGCAGAAGGGTGAAGTTTTGTTTATCTTCAGGACGATAACTACCACCAGGAATCGTTTCAACACCCGGGTATTCCCAGTCTAAATCAACGCCGTCAAATCCATATTCGCGAAGAAAAGCTACTGTAGATTCAGCGAATACTTTTCTTGTTTTTTCATCAGCGGCCATATCAGAAAAGCGGTTAGACCAAGTCCAGCCACCAACTGAAATAATTGTTTTTAAGTGAGGATACTTAGCTTTTAATCGTTTCAGTTCTCCGAAATTTCCACAGCGGGCATATTTATCACAATCTTCCCAAGTTGTACCCGATCCCGGATAAGATTTTGTGACATCAGCCCATGGTTCACCGAGTACGAGAGTGCCATTAGGGACCTCTTTATTTTGCAGTGGTACACCAGATTCTTTACAGTTCCACGTTTGTTTATTTGGATTATCGGGGTGAGTAGAAGGGTTTCCATGTTTTCCATTCCAGCAAATATCAGCGAAAGCATAGTTTAAATGAGTTAGCTTTGATGCATCAATGTCTGCAACTTGATAATTACGTCCGTAAACGCCCCATGAAGGAAAATACCCAACAATTTTTTGACCTTGCTTTGGTGAATCTGCTAATGCGAAATTTGGAGTAATAAAGTTTGTGAGAAAAAGAGGTAAGAAAAGTAGTAGGGATAGTAATAGCAGCGTGAATTTTTTTGATCTCATAGTCAGTTCTCCTTTCAAAATAAAAGATATATTTAAAGGCATGCGCCAATAAACCAAAGTGAATCTAGACGTATGAAACGTCTAGATAAAAATGATCAGACATCACGAGGTCTATACAAGGGAGCTGGGGGTGATTAAATCGTAGCAAATGTAAGATTTAGTGTAAACGCTTTATTTGATTCGAAAAGATTTTCTCAATATGAAATGGCTCTAATACAGACTACACATGAAAATAAAATATTGATTAGGGAGGAAAAGGCTCCTTGTAATTAAATTTGAGAAAAAATTGTATAAAGGCAATTTGTAATAGCGTAGCAAGATGAGAAAATATCATGTAAAATAATAGTAAAAATATGTAAAGGAGCGAATGGTGTGGATGTCTTTTTGAACATTGCTGAAGAAAAAATTCGACAAGCAATACGGAATGGAGACCTTGATCATATTCCGGGAAAAGGAAAACCACTACAATTAGAAGACCTTTCAATGGTACCTCCAGAACTTAGAATGAGTTATAAAATATTAAAAAATGCAGGTATGATTCCACCAGAAATGGAACTACAAAAAGATATATTAAAAATAGAAGACTTAATTGCGTGCTGTTATGATGAAGCAGAGAGAAAAAAATTACAAGAAGAGTTAACGGCAAAGACGCTGCGTTTTCAGCAAGTAATGGAAAAAAGGAAAATTAAAGATAATTCAGCTTTTCGTATGTATCAGGATAAAGTATTTCGTAAATTACGCTAAGAGGGATAAGATGAATACATTTGAAACGATAGAAGAATTAGCGACATATATTGAAGGACAACAATTAGTACTGCTGTTTATTAAAACGGAAAATTGTGGTGTTTGTGATGTTATGTTAAGAAAAGTAAATGGTCTATTAGAGAATTATGATTACGTAGAGAAAGTAGAAATATTACTACAAGACATGCAAGAGATCGCGGGGCGATATGCAGTATTTACAGGACCAACAGTTTTATTATTTTATAATGGAAAAGAGATCCTTCGTGAATCGCGCTTCATTTCACTTGAAAATTTAGAGAGAACCATTCAATTATTCGAAGATTAAGGGAGGCTTTTATATGGAATTTATTATTGTCATACTATTATTTGTTGTAGTTGGAACGATCGTAACGGCAGTTCGATCAAACAAAAAGAAGGTAAATCTTACGAAACAAAATAACATTCATAATTCATCTAACAGTTCGTCACCATTATTTTTCTTTGCTGGATCTGATAATGATAGCTCACATGGAGGTTCACATGATTGTGGAGGATCTTTTGGTGGAGATAGCGGAGGCAGCTGCGATGGTGGCGGAGGTGGCGGTGATTGATGGAAATGCGCCTTATATAGGCATATTTCTTTTTAAACAAACGTTTGATTAAATATTTTTAACATGCTAGGGGAAATGAAAAGGGAACCGTATTTCTTACTAAATGAGGATTTAAATTTGGAATAATACATATGATTCGAATGTGGTTTGAAAGTACGTTTTCTTAAATAAGGAGTATAGCCTCTTGCGATAGAGGTTTTTTATTTGTTATTATTAGACTGAACGGTCGGTTTAAAGAGGTGTGAATATGAGAAGAAGCGCAGAAGAGATAAAGAAAGAAATTGCCTATAAAGCAGAAAGTCTGTTTTCACAGAAGGGCTATGCAGCTACATCTATGGAAGAGATTTGTGAAATTACAGAGAGAAGTAAAGGAAGCATTTATTATCACTTTAAAAGTAAAGAAGAATTATTTTTATTTGTAGTGAAACAGCATACGTATGATTGGCTTGAAAAATGGAATGAAAAAGAGAAGTTGTATAGTACTAGTACTGAAAAACTATATGGTCTCGCGGAATATTATGTAGAGGACATACAGCAACCCATTTCAAATGCAATAGAGGAATTCTCTATGAGCCAAGTTGTAAGTAAAGAAATTCTGGATGAACTGTTAGCTTTAACTAGAGAATCATATGTTATGGTTGAGAAATTAATTGAAGCAGGTATACAGTCTGGAGAGTTTCAAGAAGATGATACGCGTGATCTTATGTATATTGTGAATGGATTATTATCGGGGCTTGGAGTACTTTACTACGAGTTAGATTATAAAGAGCTGAAACGTATTTATAAAAAGGCAATAGATGTATTGTTAAAAGGAATGGCAGCTGAATAATAGGTCAGTTGCTTTTCTTACAAAATAAATTAGACCGAACGGTCGGTTTATGAAAGGGGAATGAAAATGAACGCTTTATTTAAAAACCGAGCATTTATGCTCGTTATGGCATCTGATATTTTACAACAATTTGCAATTTGGATCAGAAATATGGCTCTTTTGTATTTCATAATGGAGCGAACGAATAATGATCCAGTTTCAGTTTCTTTGTTATCGGTTATGGAATATGCACCTATTTTTATTTTCTCGTTTATCGGTGGGGCGCTAGCTGATCGCTGGAATCCGAAAAGAACGATGGTTGCTGGAGATGTATTAAGCGTACTATCTATTATAGGAATTGTCTTGTTGCTAAAGCTGGATTATTGGCAGGCTATATTTTTTGCAACACTCATTTCCGCGATTGTAGGTCAGTTTTCTCAGCCATCATCTTCGCGTATATTTAAACGCTATGTAAAAGAAGAACAGGTAGCAAATGCGATTGCATTTAATCAAACATTACAGTCGCTATTTATGATTTTTGGACCAGTGGTAGGATCGCTTGTGTACACACAACTTGGTTTATTTACGTCACTATATAGCTTAATTATTTTATTTTTGTTATCTGCTATCGCTCTTTCATTTTTACCAAAATGGGTGGAACAAGAGCAAGTGGCGAGAGGTTCATTAAAAAATGATATAAAAGAAGGTTGGAAATACGTTCTTCATACGAAAAATTTACGTATGATTACGATCACTTTCACCATTATGGGATTAGCAGTTGGACTAACAAATCCATTAGAGGTGTTTCTTGTAATAGAACGGCTTGGAATGGAAAAAGAAGCAGTTCAATATTTAGCCGCAGCTGATGGAATAGGTATGTTAATCGGTGGTATTGTTGCTGCAGTTTTCGCTTCAAAAGTGAATCCGAAAAAGATGTTTGTATTCGGTATGAGCATATTAGCGATGTCATTTTTAGTAGAAGGGCTATCTACATCATTTTGGATTACTAGTTTCATGAGGTTTGGAACAGGTATTTGTTTAGCTTGTGTTAATATCGTTGTCGGTACGCTTATGATTCAGCTTGTACCAGAAAACATGATTGGAAGAGTAAATGGAACAATTTTACCATTATTTATGGGTGCTATGTTAATCGGAACATCGCTAGCTGGAGGATTGAAGGAGATGACCTCACTAGTTACTGTATTTTGTATAGCAATGGCACTTATTTTATTTGCGATAGGTCCGGTTTTACGTATGCAAATAAAGAAAGAAGATATTGTGAATCGAGAGGAAATGACGAATTGATTAGTTTCGAAATAGCTATTGTAAGGGAGCAGAATTGCTCCCTTTTCTTGTGGTAATCTTTTGACAATGACATGCCCCAACTATATACTGATGATGTAAAAATGACTTTACAGGTTAGGAGAAACGGTGTGAAAAATCAAATCTATGAATTGCGCACTGCAAATAATATTTCACAAGGTGCATTAGCGGATAAGTGTAACGTATCAAGACAGACGATAAATGCAATTGAGAATAATAAATATGATCCAAGCTTAGCACTAGCATTCCGGTTAGCAGAAGTATTAGGAACAACTGTCGATAAACTATTTTTGTACAAGCTTTAGAGTTTTTAATTGTGGGGCGTTATCGTTAAAAATATAAGAAAAAGATCCCCTTCTTGTGTGAAGGGGATCTTTCTCTTATATTGTTTTAGTTTTCGGATTAGGTGGTGTAACGGACGTATCATTTTCGGGTACTCTAGTTAATAAGAATCCACCGATAATAAATAAGACAATAATACTAAGGACACCAGCGTTTGTTTTTCCTGTTAATTGTGTTGTGACACCAACTAATACCGGACCCATAATTGCCGCGAATTTACCAAAGATATTATAAAATCCGAAGAATTCATTTGCAGATTCTTTCGGTACTAGTTTTGCGAAATAAGAACGGCTAAGTGCTTGAATCCCGCCCTGAGAAGTAGCAACTAACATTGCTAAAATCCAGAAATCAAACGTCGTTTTTAAGAAATAAGCATATGTGCAAATAATGATATAAATGATAATGCCGACATATAGCATTTTTTTACCGGTAAATGTTTCCGATAGTTTTCCATATAATAAAGCAAATGGACAAGCGACAATTTGTGTTACAAATAAGATGATTAATAGATTGGTTGCACTAATACCGAGATCTGTTCCGTAAGCAGTAGACATAGTGATAATTGTATCTACCCCATCAATGTAGAAAAAGTAAGCTATTAGGAACATAAATACAGTTTTATATTCTTTAATATTTTTAAACGTATTAGCAAGGCGCTTGAAGCTCATTGCAATTGGTCTTGGATGACGTTCAATATAGTGTGTTTGCTCTACATTTTTTAGCATTGGTATCGTAAATAGTCCCCACCAAAGAGCTGTTATTGCAAAGGAAATTTGACTAGCAATTCCGACTGATAAGGGGATAGTTCCTTTTTGAGCAAGAATAATAAGAGCGATACAACCGATAAAAGGAATTGTGCTCCCAATGTAACCTAATGCAAAACCTCGCGTAGAAATTCGGTCCATTCTATCTCCAGAGGTAACATCTACTAGGAATGCATCATAAAAAATATTTGCTCCAGCAAAGCCAACTAATGCGAGCATATAGCATCCTAGTAATAAGTACCACTGAGATGTTGGAACAATTGCTAGCATACTTGTAAATACGATACCGAGTCCAAAGAAGAATGTGAAAAATCGTTTTTTAAATCCCTTATAATCAGCAACTGTGCCGAGAATAGGAGCGAGTATAGAAATTAAAAGTGTAGCGAACGAGTTTGCATATCCCCAATAGGCTGTTGAAGTTGCGCCAGATAGTCCAGCTTCTTTTGCAGCTGCTTTAAAGTAAATTGGAAATAATGCAGTTGTAATGACGAGCGAATATACCGAGTTCGCCCAATCGTACAATATCCAGCTTTTTTCTTGTCTGGACATTTTTTTCATATAATGTTCCCCCTTAAATTTGTTCTACTAACAGTGTACAAAAATAAAAATTAGAAAAAGAGAAACAGTGATGATTTTTACATAACTTTTACATATATACACAGTTCTTTACAATTGAAGTAAATCCTCTACAATTGCGCCGTCTGTTTCACCTAAGTGCAAACCGAGTAACCTAGCGATAGTCGGACCTTCATCAATCAGTCTCATATACGGAATTGTAACGCCGCTTTGAATGCCTTTCCCAGCAGCCATAAAAATTGTTTCATAGTTAGGTTTTGTTGGGGAATATCCATGTGTTCCAAATGTATATTTCTTACTAGAATTAACATCTTCTTTATTAATTTCTTTTATGAAATCACCTGTATAATTTTCAATGAAGTAATAACCTTCCATGGCCTCTAGCATAAATAAGCAATTACCATCAGCGCCACGTTCTTTTGCATCTTCATCGTGCAGAATAAATTCAATTCCATTTTGTTTATCCTGAAGAAGCTCTTCAAGAAGAAGTTGAATCTCTTTAATCGTTTCAGTATCATTTTTATCCTTTACATGTACGTAGGCAGATCCATCACAGCTTTGGCAATAAGCTTTCCAATCGTGTATTTTTCCACGTTTATTTACGGATATAAGCCCTTTTTGACAGAATAGGACATTTAATTGGATTGCTTTGTTTTCACTTAAAGCGCTATGGTCACCAAGTGCAATAATTGTACTTTCTTCGTATATACCACTTTCTTTTAATGTATGGATAATTTTTCCGAGGCGTTCGTCGTGTCTGTGGATTGCAGCTACTGTTTCCTCAGACTCGAAGCCATGGTAATGTCTTTGAGTATCTAAATCAGTAAAATGTACAAACATAACGTTAGGCTTTTTCGTCTGAATTGTATGTACGGCAGAAGCAAGGACGAAATTATCAAGCTCAGGCTGTGACAATCCATTTCGTATATGGCCGAAACGACGATTTAAATCTAATTGATATAGCGGGCTACCGCTAAATAATGAAACTAAAATTTGATTTTTCCACGGTCTATTTGGAAAAATTTCTGGTAAATTGTAATCGATATTTGCTCTTCCAGTAACAGGCCATAGAAGGGCTGCTGTCGTTAAATTTGCTTTGCGTGCTTCATCATATAAAGTTGTCCCGTTAATGGACTTTCGGTACCAATGCCAATCTGGTGACTCACGTCCTGGTTGAAGTAATGTATTGCTGACAACGCCATGCTTATTAGGATAATTACCGGTTACGATTGTTGAGTGGCTTGGATATGTTACAGAAGGATAAATTGGCTCCACTTTTTTCGCAATCGCGCCCCTTTTTATTAAAGTTTGGAAATTAGGTAGTTTTTGTAATATAGGAAAATCTAAAGCTGATAAGCAGTCAAAAGATAAAATAATGACGCGATTTGTTAATGCTTTATCCATAAAGTTTCCCTCCTGATTATATAAAACCTATTCTTATATATTACTATTAATACCTGGTAATAAAAATATATTTTTGAATAAAATTTCGTTATTTATTTTCAGAAAAATTAAACATATAATAAGTATAAGGGAATGAATGGAAGGAGGGAATACTATGGATTGGCTAGATGGATTTGGTATCTTTTACATCATTGGTGGAGTCACCGTTCTCCTTGTATTTTTTATGTCATATTTACTAAAGAAACGTTTTCCAGACAAACAGTTTGATATTATATTTGCACTTAGTTTAGTACTTCTTTGTTTAGCTTTCTTTCCTGTAACAATGATCGCTATTGGTGGTTGGGAAGGAATGGGATACGGATTTATTTGTTTCTTCGTTTTAATTGGTACACTAATTGGTATGGTTGCTCATCAACTTGTAAAAATAGTTCGGAAAAGTTACGTATAAAACAGTGATAATTGAAAATAATGTATAAAAATAAGAAAATTGGCTCTTGTTTTGAAATAAAATTTATATTATGATATTCAACAAATTTATTTTGTTATAACGATGAAAAAGGAATAGTACATGTCTTACCTTTTTGCAGAGAGAGAATCCTTTTGGCTGGAAGATTCTTAAAGAGGCGATATGGAACCTACCTTTGAGTTCTGCATATGCAGCGGGAAATTCCCGTTATCAAAAAGAGAGCATACTCAATTTTTTTGTGTATGAATCAGGGTGGTAACGCCGACAAAGCTCGGTCCCTATTTGGGGACGCGGGCTTTTTCTATTTTCTAAAGGAGGAAGAATAACTATGGTAAAAGAACAAGTACAAGCCATTACGAAAATGGAAGAAGACTTTGCTCAGTGGTATACCGATATTGTAAAAAAAGCGGAGCTTGTTGATTATTCAAGTGTGAAAGGTTGTATGATTTTACGTCCATACGGTTATGCATTATGGGAAAATATGCAGAAAGTGATGGATGAAAAATTAAAAGAATCTGGTCATGAAAATGTGTACATGCCAATGTTTATTCCAGAGAGTTTATTACAAAAAGAGAAAGATCATGTTGAAGGATTTGCTCCTGAAGTAGCATGGGTTACTCATGGCGGAGATGAGAAATTGGCGGAAAGACTTTGTATACGTCCTACATCTGAAACTCTATTCTGTGAGCATTTTTCAAAAATTGTTCAATCATATAATGATTTACCAAAGTTATATAACCAGTGGTGTTCAGTAGTTCGTTGGGAGAAGACGACGAGACCATTCCTTCGTACAACTGAATTTTTATGGCAAGAAGGTCATACGATTCATGAAACGGCAGAAGAATCTCAAATTGAAACATTAAATATTTTAAATCTATATGCTGCTTTTTGTGAAGAGTATTTAGCGATTCCGGTTATTAAAGGGCAAAAAACAGAAAAAGAAAAGTTTGCAGGAGCGAAGGCAACTTATACGATTGAAAGTTTAATGCATGATGGAAAAGCACTTCAAACAGGAACATCTCATAACTTTGGAACGAATTTCTCTGAAGCATTTGATATTAAGTTTTTAGACCGTAACGGTAAATGGCAATACGTACATCAAACATCTTGGGGTGTATCAACAAGAATGATAGGTGGACTTATTATGGTTCATAGCGATAATAACGGACTTGTAATGCCACCGAAAGTCGCTCCAGTACAAGTTGTTATCGTTCCTATTGCTCAGCACAAAGAAGGTGTGTTAGAAAAAGCAACAGAGTTGCAAGGACGTATTCAGAAGGTTGCACGTGTAAAAATAGATGCTAGCAATAAAACACCTGGCTGGAAATTTAATGAGTATGAAATGAAGGGTGTTCCAATTAGATTAGAAGTTGGTCCAAAGGATATTGAAAAGAATCAAGTTGTACTTGTAAGGCGAGATACGAAAGAAAAAGAGTTTATATCAATGGATCAATTAGAAGAACGCATTCCAGCACTACTTGAGGAAATTCACCATTCCTTATTTAGCAAAGCAAAAGTATTTCGCGATGAGAATACGTATAGTGTGACGAATTTCGAAGAGATGAAAAAAGCGGCTGATGAAAAGCTAGGATTTATTAAAGCGATGTGGTGCGGAGAACTAGCTTGTGAAGAAAAATTAAAAGAAGAAGTTGGAGTATCTTCACGTTGTATTCCGTTCGAACAAGAAAGTTTAGCTGACGAATGTATTTGCTGTAGTAAAAAAGCGAAGCAGATGGTGTATTGGGGAAAAGCGTATTAATACTCTTTCTACTAGATGACAAAAAGGACCTTTGATTGCATAATAAAATGCAATCAAAGTCCTTTTTAGTTTTATCCCGCTATTTGCCAGGCAGTAAAACTCCCACTTCAAAATTCGGCTGGAGCAAAGAAGTTAGGTGGGAGCCCTGCTACCCGTAAACACCCGATTGGTGAAGGCTAATAATCAGTGGGGGATGAACAAAATCCCCACTGATTAAAGTTTCACTTTATAATCTGTTTTATGTATTTTTAGATGGAAGGATGATTTTTTTATTTTGCGTTTTTACGACGAATAAATAGTAACACACCAATTAGGAATGTCGAAAGACCAATTAAAATAGATGCAGGATAATGCGTTGCAGTATTAGGCAACTTATTGCCTTGTTTTGTTGCATTATCTTTTGCGTTACCGCTTTGAGAGCCGCTATCGCCTTTAACACGGTTGCCGCCCTGAGAGCCATTACCACCTTGAGAACTGCTGTCGCCTTTAACACGGTTGCCGCCCTGAGAGCCACTGCCACCAGAGCCACTGCCACCAGAACCACTGCCACCAGAACCATTGCCACCAGAACCATTGCTACCAGAGCCATTGCCACCGGAGCCACTACCACCAGAACCATTGCTACCAGAGCCACTGCCGCCAGAACCGTTGCCACCAGGGCCATTGCCACCAGAGCCATTGTCACCAGAACCACTGCCACCAGAGCCGTTACCGCCAGAACCACTGCCACCAGAACCGTTGCCGCCAGAACCGTTACCACCAGAACCACTGCCACCAGAGCCGTTACCGCCAGAACCACTGCCACCAGAACCATTGCCACCAGAACCATTGCCGCCAGAACCATTGCCGCCAGAACCACTGCCACCAGAACCACTGCCGTCAGAACCACTGCCACCAGAACCATTGCCGCCAGAACCATTTCCACCAGAACCACTGCCGTCAGAACCACTGCCGTCAGAACCACTGCCGCCAGAACCGTTGCCACCAGAACCGTTGCCACCAGAACCATTGCCACCAGAGCCGTTGCCGTCAGAACCACTGCCGCCAGAACCATTGCCGCCAGAACCGTTACCGTCAGAACCGTTTCCACCAGAACCGTTTCCACCAGAACCATTGTCACCAGAGCCGTTGCCGTCAGAACCACTGCCGCCAGAACCACTGCCGCCAGAACCGTTTCCACCAGAACCGTTTCCACCAGAACCATTGCCACCAGAGCCGTTGCCGTCAGAACCACTGCCGCCAGAACCACTATCGTCCTGAGAACCATTGTTTCCTGGAGGTTTATTATTATCTTTTGAATTACCTTCTGCTAAAGTATCGTTATTTTGTACAATAGCGTTTGTTATTGGATGGAAGTTTTCAGTTGCAGCATTACCAATATTTAAGCCGCTAAAAAAGGATAAAGAAAGTGTTGATGCTAAAATGAAGATTTTTGTCATTATTTTCCTCCTGAAGAAAAAATTATTGTTCCATCTAAAATACACCCCTTTGTAATATTTCATAGGAAAAAGAGTTTTATGCAAAAAAAACTATATATAGAAAAAGGTGGTGTATTTCTAAAGGGAGAAAAGAGTTAATGTGAATTTCTCGCAAATAGTAGAGTGATGGAGAATTTACACTCATACCAGTAGAGGAAGTGGCAACGGATGAAAGAATATATTGCATTTGATATTGGTGGTACGCAAATTAAATATGGAATTGTTTCAGAAATAGGGGTAGTACTAATACATAAAAAGGTCCCAACAGAAATTCACTTGGGCGGGGAACAAATTGTTCAAAAGCTTATATATTTATCAAAAAAGTTAATGACTGAACATACTATTTCCGGAATTGGTATTAGTACAGCGGGAATTGTTGATATTGATAAAGGAGTTATAACGGGAGGTGTGGATCATATTCCGCGGTATGCTAATATTTCTATTGTTGAGAGATTACAAGAAATATTAAAAGTTCCTGTATCTATTGAAAATGATGTTAATTGTGCAGCCTTAGGCGAGAAATGGAAAGGTACAGGGAGGGGAGAAAGCGATTTTATTATGCTTACGCTTGGAACGGGCATTGGTGGAGCAATTGTTATAAATGGAGAGTTATACCGTGGACATTCGTTTGGCGCTGGGGAATGGGGGAACATGTTAATAGAAGGGAAAACTTTTGAGGAGGTTGCCTCAATTTCGGGATTAATTCATCTTGTACGAAGATATAAAGGTGAAAAGGATTGGGATGGTAAAACAATTTTCGAATTATATGATAAGGGTGATAGCGGTGTTACTCAAGCCGTGAAGATTTTCTTTAAACATTTGGCGATTGGAATTAGTAACCTTGCTTATATTTTTAATCCAAAAATGATTATTATTGGTGGGGGAATTACTGAAAGAGGAGATGATTTCTTAAATGAAGTGAAGGAAGAGATAAGAACATACTTAAATCAAGATATTTATAGTAATTGTGAGATTAAACTTGCGCAAAGCGGCAATTGTGCAGGAATGATTGGTTCTATTTACCACTTATTACATCAGTATAAATAAATATAGTATCTGTTTTCATATAATTGAGAATTTATCCTTTTTCTCATTAGATAAATAATGCTACAATATAAGAGGAGAATACAATGTTTTCCGATTTGGAAAATGCTTTGTAGAAAGGAAGAAACTTCATGCCTATTATTTTAGAAAAAGGACAAAAGATTGATTTAACGAAAGGACAACCGAGAGTAGCGAAACTGCAGGTTGGCTTAGGCTGGGATCCAATTGGGCAATCAGGTGGGTTTCTGTCTTCTTTATTTGGAAGTAAACCAAGTGTAGATTGTGATGCATCTGTTGTTATGTTAGAAGGGGATCGTTTTTTAAATAAAAATGATTTAGTTTACTTCGGCAACAAACTTTCTACTTGTGGTAGTATCATTCATTCAGGAGATAATTTAACAGGTGAAGGCGCTGGTGACGACGAAACAATTTTCGTAGAATTACATAAAGTTCCGAGCCGTATTAATCGTTTAGTATTCGTTGTAAATATTTATGACTGTGTAAATCGTCGTCAAGATTTTGGGATGATTCGCAATGCATATATTCGTATTCAAAACCCACAAACAGGTGAAGAATTAGCACGTTATAACTTGTCAGATAATTACGCTGGCAAAATGACTTTAATTGCAGGGGAAATGTATCGAGACGGAAACGAATGGAAGTTTTCAGCAGTTGGAGAAGGAACACAAGATAAAAACTTAAGTGAGATTGTATCACGTTACCAATAAAATAAACCAAGGAGGAATCGTATATGGCATCAATTTCATTGAAAAAAGGACAAAAGGTAGACTTAACAAAAACAAATCCAGGTCTTTCGAAAGTTCTTGTAGGACTTGGTTGGGATACGAATCGTTATGACGGACAAAACGATTTCGATTTAGATGTTAGTATCTTCTTAGTAGGTGCTAACGGTAAAGTTTCAGGAGCAGAAGATTTCGTCTTTTATAATAATCCAAAAGGTGCGAATGGTGCTGTAGAGCATTTAGGGGATAACCGTACAGGTGAAGGTGAAGGCGACGATGAAACAATTAAAATAGACTTAAAAAATGTTCCTGCACATATCGAACGTATTTGCTTCACAATCACAATTTATGATGGAGAAGGCCGTAGCCAAAACTTCGGACAAGTTTCTAACTCTTTCGTACGCATTCTGGATGAAGAAAAGAATGCAGAATTAATTCGTTACGATTTAGGAGAAGATTTCTCTATTGAAACAGCTGTAGTAGTAAGCGAATTATACCGTCATGCAGGTGAATGGAAATTCAATGCAATCGGAAGTGGATTCCAAGGTGGATTAGGTTCTCTATGTAATAACTTTGGTTTAGATGTAGAGTAATAGATTTATATATCCATCAGTGAAACGCGTATTTACTGATGGATATATTTTTTGAAATTAAAATATAGAGGTGAATATATATGGTTATTCAATTGCAAAAAGGACAGAAAATTGATTTAGCTAAAACAAGCCCAGGTTTATCAAGAGCAGTAATTGGTCTTGGATGGGATATTAAATCTTATGATGGTGGATCTGATTTCGATTTAGATGCATCTGCCTTTTTATTAGATGCGAACGGGAAATGTACGAAGGAAACTGATTTTATTTTTTATAATAATTTACAGTCTCCTTGTGAATCAGTTTTACATACAGGAGATAACCGTACAGGTGCAGGTGACGGTGATGATGAGCAACTTGTTGTCGATTTGAAAAAGGTTCCAGCAGATGTTCATAAAATTGCTATTACAGTTACAATTTATGATGGAGAAGGCCGTAATCAAAACTTTGGACAGGTTGCAAATGCATTCGTTCGTTTAGCAAATGAAGAAACAAACGAAGAAGTTCTTCGTTTTGATTTAGGGGAAGATTTCTCCATTGAAACAGCAGTTGTCTTTTGTGAGTTATATCGTCATAATGGACAGTGGAAGTTTAGTGCAGTAGGAAGTGGATTCCAAGGTGGATTAGGTGCGCTTGTAAAAGCGTATGGCTTGGATGCATAAGAAGGGAAACGACATTCGTTTCCTTTTTTGACCTTTCTATAAATCTAGCAAAGAATAGGGGATAAAGGTAAGATGAGTATTTTGCAAGGAATCCTTGATACGTATGCTCAGTTTTTCGACTTGGACATGTGGATTAAAGTGTTACAAGATCCAGTATCTTGGGGGTTAATAGGTACACTTGTTGTACTTGAAGGGTTATTATCTGCTGACAATGCACTTGTGTTAGCGGTAATGGTAAAACATCTTCCAGAAGAAAAACGAAAAAAAGCATTATTCTATGGACTGATTGGAGCTTATGTATTCCGTTTTATTGCAATTGGAATCGGAATGTTCTTAATTAAATTGGCGTGGGTAAAAGTGTTAGGTGCGCTTTACTTAGCTTGGCTGTCAATTAAATATTTCATTGATAAAAGAAAAGGCACTTCAGAAGAAGAAGAAGCCCATGGTATGAACCAAAATAGTATTCTCTTCAGAATGTTCGGTGTTTTCTGGGGAACGGTTGCGATGGTTGAATTAATGGATATCGCATTCTCTGTAGATAGTGTACTTGCTGCGTTTGGTGTATCGAATGAAGTTTGGATTTTACTATTAGGTGGAATGCTCGGTATTTTAATGATGCGCGGTATCGCTGGCGTATTCTTAAAATTGTTAGAACGTATTCCAGAACTGGAAACGACAGCATATATTTTAATCTTAATTATTGCAGCAAAAATGCTACTGTCTGTTATTCATATTGAAGTAAGTCATACGCTGTTCTTTATTATTTTAGTGGTAGCGTTTGGAGCAACATTTATACTTCACTACATGAAGAATTCTGGACAAGCTAAAGAAGAAGTTGCAGCTACTAAAAGTGAACATAAATAATTGAAATGGGTTTGCTCGTTATGCGAGCGCCCATTTTTTATAACTAAAAATAGTTTATAATAGAAGAGAGACTTTATAAAAAACGTAAATGTTTTTGGAGGTGAACTGTTGTGTTTTCACGTTTTACACTTCAACCATGTGCATTAAAAGAAGAATCAGATTTAAAGCAATTTGAAGCGCTTTTAGAAAAACGTCCACAATATGAACTGACAGAGAATGAGATGAAATTTAGTTATATAGCAAGTCGCATTCTTGGTGTTCCGAATGATGTAGATGAATATTTCAATGAACTATTTGATTATAGTGAAGCAAAAGGGATCGAAGTTTTGCATGAACAAAATTTAAATAAGGTGATTGATCCCGAAAAACTGCGCCATATTCAAGAAGTTTTTGCATTACATCAAGAAGCGCCGAATGGACTTACAGTAAATAGGCTTGTAGCACATTTGTCTGGAAAACAACTATTACCGCAAGTAGACAATCCTGATTTACAGCATTATATACATACGACGTTTATTTCTGTATTGAAATTGTATGAGAAACAACATAATCAATCTTTAAAAACAGAAGGATTCCGGCGTTTCTTAATCGATATGATTAAATTAAGTGAAAATTACGTAGCGAAGTGGTTCTCTACGATCAATTATAAGAAACAAATGCCGCGTATCGTTTGGTATGGTGATGCGACAGAGAGTCGTATATATTTCTTATACTTTCTTATTATGCTCGGCTGTGATGTACTTTATTATCACCCAGAAG
Organism: Bacillus sp. SIMBA_074; assembly: GCF_046534555.1. Taxonomy (NCBI): domain Bacteria; kingdom Bacillati; phylum Bacillota; class Bacilli; order Caryophanales; family Bacillaceae; genus Bacillus; species Bacillus sp. SIMBA_074. Next base: position 133,502 of record NZ_JAWRYM010000007.1, read on the forward strand.
GAAAAGATGGATTTGAGAGTGTAGATGAGGAAGGAAAGACCTTTGTCGTATCTCATTCAGGCCGTATTTCATTGGAACCATTTCCTGATCGGCGTCGTGAACGCGTCGCAACGGTAGCTTATCAAGCTTCAAAAGAAATCGAGCAAGTACTTCACCACGATAATTCATTATTATACAAACCGTGGCAATTCCGTTCGTATACACCTGTAGCCCGTACGCTCAAAACGACGTACGATGAACTCTTTTTAATTACGAAAGAAAAGGCATTTGTACGCCCAACATTCTTTGTTGAAAATAAGCATATTTATATTCCTTCTTTATTTGCAAAAATATCCGGCGTTTCAAAGAATGATAAAGAATATTTTCAGCGATTAAAGGCTGTTACATCATTTGATAACAGTTTATTAATTAATACATTCCCGTTTACGAAAGAACAAAAAGCGAATTTCCAATATCATTATCGAGATGCATTGGACCGCGGGGGAAAGTTACATCCGGATTTAATTATGAACAGCCATTGGTGGCCGCATAAGCGTTTACCAGAAGGATTACAACATGGTATTGCAGAAGCAATGATCCATACGTGTGAAAGTGAAATGTGTAAACCAATTGCGAAAGAGACGAAACAAGATGTAGCGCTGTATGTTTTCGCACAACTCTCTCAAATACCACCGAACATTTTAGAGCAGCTTGAGAAATTTGATTATTCGCAAGAAGTACCGAAAATTGTTATATTTAATAATGAGAAGAGCGGAGAATTAAGTCGTTCTGATGCTGTGTTATTACTATTTTTAAATCAAATTGGAGTAGATGTATTCCACTTTAATCCAACGGGGAGAAACGATATTGAACCGTATATTGAATCAGGAGCATTTGATTCACATTGGCTTGAAGAAGTTAATTTCGATCTTGAATTTCATGGTTCATCAGCCTATAAAAATTTATCACAAACAATAAAAGGACTATTTCGTCCATTTTTATAAGGAAAGGGAGAATACCATATGAATAACCCAGTCGTACTAGATTCGAAAACAGAATTGAATGAGCAAACCGCACAAGATGTTCGCTTGCAACTTAGACAAGATGCAGAAGTGCAACGTATTTATAACGCAGTAGATATTAAAGATCAATTAGAATTAATAGAACTCGGAAAAGAACCTTCTATGGAAATTTCACGTTTCGCTGATCAAATTTTACATACAATGTCTTTATCGAAAGTAGAAGACTCTGGTGAATTATTAAAACAGCTTGGTAAAATTATGGACAGATTTGATAGTAAAGACTTTGCGGAAGAGAAAAGTGGTTTCTTCTCACGTATGTTCAAAAAAGCAGATAAAATGATTGAACAAATCTTTAGTAAGTATCAGACGATGGGTCGCGAAATGGATAAAGTATACGTAGAAATTACGAAGTATCAAGATGAAATGAAAAAATCAATTGGTACGTTAGATGGTTTATATGAGCAAAACTTAAAGTATTATTTAGACTTAGAAAAATACGTAGTAGCAGGGGAAATGTTATTAGAGCGTTTAAATACAGAGTTAGTTCCGATGTACGAAGAGCGCATACGTAATAATGATCAGTTAGCGGGTATTGAATTAGAATCGCTTAAAAACTCTGTTGAAATTTTAGAACAACGTATTGATGATTTAGAAAAAGCACGTATGGTTGCTCTATTAACAGCACCACAAATTCGTATGATTCAACGCGGTAACAATAAATTAATCGGTAAAATCAATACGGCATTTATTACAACGATTCCTATCTTTAAAAATGGTATCATTCAAGCGGTAAATGCGAAACGTCAAAAGCTTGTTGCGGACTCTATGGCTGAACTTGATCGCCGTACAAATGAATTACTTAAGAAAAATGCACAAAATATCGCAACTCAAAGTGTGGAAGTAGCGAGATTATCAGGTTCTTCTAGTATTAAGATGGAAACACTTGAGGAAACTTGGAACATTATTTCAAGAGGTATGCAAGAAACACAACAAATTGAAGAGCAAAATAAACGTGAGCGTGAAGAAAGCCGCAAGCGCATGGCTACATTAACAGAGAACATCAAAAAAGAATTACAAGGATAAAGAAAAGGCAATGAGGAACAGTCCTCATTGCCTTTTAGTTTCTCTTAACTAATTTAATGATTTCATTCACAACAAGCGGAATGATACTTAACAAGAGAACAAATCCCCAATCTCGCATTGTTAATGCATGCACACCAAATATATTGGCAAGAGGTGGGATGGAGATAATACACACTTGCATAAGAACACCGATTAGAAGTGAGAAGACTAAATATTTATTTGTAAATATCCCAATTGAAAAAATTGATTTCGTTCTTGAACGTAAGTTAAATGAATGAACGAGTTGAGAGAAACTAAGAACGACAAATGCCATCGTTTGAGCGTGTAATAGCGCGTCTTCATCAATTTGCTCTGGGAAGAGAGGAAATAAATTTGTATCTCCTGTATAGAGCTTTGCCCCAACGATAAAGGCTGTTAAAGTAAGAAGTCCAATTACAACCCCATTGAAAATAAGAAAAGGAACGCTGCCGCTAAATAAGCTTTCTTTCGCATGTCGTGGTTTTTCCTTCATCACATCTGGATCTTCAGGATCAACACCGAGTGATAATGCAGGCAGTGTATCTGTAATTAAATTTACCCACAAAATGTGAATAGGGCGTAGTGGTGTTGCCCAGCCAAGTAAAATAGCTAAAAAGAGAGCTATAATTTCGCCGAAGTTACAAGAAAGTAGGAAGAGAATAGACTTTTTAATATTACGATAAATATTTCTTCCTTCTTCAACAGCTTTCACAATAGATGAGAAGTTATCATCTGTTAAAACTACATCTGCTGCGCCTTTTGCGACATCTGTTCCTGTAATTCCCATTGCTACTCCAACATCTGCTTGTTTTAAAGATGGAGCATCATTTACACCGTCACCAGTCATGGAAACGATATTTCCTTTAGCACGTAATGCTTTTATAATCTTCACTTTATGTTCTGGAGAGACCCTAGCGAATACATTTAAGTGATTAATTTTACTTGCTAGTTCTGTATCTGAAATGGTATCTAATTCAGTTCCAATCATAATTTCAGATATTTCTTCAGCAATGCCAAGTTCTTTGGCAATTGCAAAGGCGGTATCCTTATGATCACCCGTAATCATAACTGTGCGAATACCAGCCTTTTTACATTCTGTAATTGAATCTTTTACTTCTGTACGTGGTGGATCAATCATACCGACAAGACCGATAAAGATGAGATTTTCTTCGAGATGATTTATATCCATATCGTTTAAATCGTATCGTTTATATGCGAATGAGAGTACTCTTAAGGCTTCTTGCGACATTGACCTGGCAGCTTCTAATATTTGATTTTTATCAGAATCTTTTAGGACCTCAAGTTTATTATTTATAAAGATATGGGTACAGTGAGGTAAAAGTTTATCAATAGCACCTTTCGTCATGCTATAGTAGCCTTCATCGTACGTATGTACAGTTGACATCATTTTACGATCAGAATCGAAAGGCAATTCGTTAACACGTTCATGTTTATTTTCTAAATGATCTTTTTGAATGTTAAAAGAGCTTCCGGCAACAAGAAGGGCAATTTCTGTAGGATCACCTGTTTGTGAGTCGGTACCGTAAGAGGCATCGTTGCATAAAACCATATTTTCTAATAATAGACGGTGTGCATCATTATTTACATTCAAATTTTTTAGTTGGTCGTATGTGCGATCACTATAAAAGTGAGTAACGGTCATTTTATTTTGAGTTAATGTACCTGTTTTATCTGAACAAATAATTGTGACAGAACCGAGAGCTTCAACAGCTGGTAGTTTACGAATGATAACGTTTTGTTTAATCATACGCTGAACACCAATTGCAAGAACGATGGAAACGATAGCTGGTAAGCCTTCTGGAATGGCTGCAACAGCTAAACTAATTGCGGTCATAAACATTTCTAACGTATCCCGGCCCTGTAAAAAACCGATGAGAAACATAGTAGTGCAAATAGCTACAGCGACAAATCCTAAATATTTTCCTACTTGTGCTAAGCTTTTTTGAAGTGGTGTCATATCATCGTCTGCTTCATGTAAAAGGGTAGCGATCTTGCCAATTTGTGAATGCATCCCAGTTTCAACAGCAACACCGACGCCACGTCCGTATGTTACTAACGTCGACATAAAGGCCATGTTTTTTTGATCACCTAATGGTACTTGCTCATCACTTTGCATGGAAGGGTGGTAGACTGCATCTTTATCGACAGGGACAGATTCACCAGTTAGAGCAGATTCTTCAATTTTTAAATTCGCAGTTTCGATAAGGCGTAAATCGCAGGGGATATACCGCCCGGCATCGAGCATAACGATATCACCTGGAACGACATGCTCAGATGGAATTTCCTTTAGTTCATCATCTCGCTTTACGATAGCTTTAGGTGTTGCCATCTTTTTCAATGCTTCTAAAGCCTGTTCTGCTTTTGATTCTTGGATGACACCGATAACAGCATTTAAAACTACAACGAGCGCGATAATACTTGCATCGGCCCATTCACCTACAAAGGCGGAAATAAGGGCAGCAATAATAAGGACATATACGAGGACGTCATTAATTTGGGCGAAAACGCGCTGCCATAAAGTACGTTTTTGTTTGGTAGCTAATTCATTATAACCATATTGCTTTAAACGTTCATTTACGATTTTATCTGTTAAACCGTGTTGTTCATTTGTTTCTAGGTCGATTAATGTTTGATTTTTCGTCTTACTGTACCAATTGCTCATAAGTAAGCACCTCCAGTAAAAACAGTTAGCAATGGTAGTGTGGCAATTTTTTTAGAGTAGTATGTATGGAGAAAAAATCTAAGGTGAGGTTCTACTTTCATTGTACAGTATTTTAGAATGTGATGAGGAAAAGAGGGGAGTTGTCATGAATTTGTTGAAATTAAAAGAGCCTCTATTTATGAGGCTCTTGGTTATTTTTTAATTAATGTACCTAACTCTTCTGTAATAGCTTGCATTTCACTAATACTGAATGTTTCACGTTTCATAACGTGCTCATAAATGTCACGTAAGTCCTCGTACATCTCTTCGTTAAAACTAGCAGCTCTCATTGCTCCAGCATTAACCATGCGTAATTTTTCTTTAATAGCTTCTACCATATATTCAACGTTTGCTTCTGATTTTACGGATAAATCCACCGAAGTGTCCCCCTTTAAAATAACATAAGGTTATCTTAACATTTTTTTATCATTTTCGTTAATGAAACTTTTCAATCCTATTAAATTAGTAGGGATTTCCTTTATAATTAATAATTGGTTGTTTATACTATATAAGTATATGGTAAGAAATGCACCAAGAAGGGAAGAAACAAAAATATGGTCCGAGTATTGTTTGTTTGTCTTGGGAACATTTGTCGTTCTCCAATGGCAGAAGCGATTTTTCAAGACCTTGTCGTAAAAGAGGGACTCGAAGAGAAAATTGTCATTGATTCTGCAGGAACTGGAGATTGGCATATTGGTCATCCACCACATAAAGGAACACAAAAAATTTTAAAAGAAAATGAAGTCGCTTTTGAAGGAATTAAAGCAAGGAAAGTAGAAAAAGAAGACTTAACAAAGTTTGATTATATTATTGCCATGGACAACAAGAATATAGCAGATTTAAAAAGTTTTGGTAAAACTGGAGGCTATATTGGTAGGCTGTCCGATTTTGTTCCAGACGGTGGCTGGACAGACGTTCCTGACCCTTACTATACAGGGAACTTTCAAGAAGTGTATGACCTTGTAACAGAAGGGTGTGCAAAGCTATTAGCTTTCATTCGAAATGAACAAGGAATATGAGGAAACTTAGAAAGTAATACTTTCTAATATAAGAAATGAAAGGGTGAAGGAATATGGCAAAGAAAAATAATATTGCTCGAAACATTGCGATTGGTGTAGCTGCAGGTGTAGCTGTATCTATGTTAAAGAAAGAAAACCGTGAAAAAGTAAAAAATACGGCAGAAAAAGCAAAAACAAAGATGATTGAAATTGGTGAAAATGCGAAGATAAAAGAAAGAGTGCAAACTGTTACAGATAAAGGACGCGAACTTGCTGATTTAAATGTAGTGAAAGCGAAAGTAGCAGAAATCAAAAAATTGACACCGTCTGTTGTAGAGACGTTAAAAGAAACGAAAGAAATTTTTAGTAAGAAAAAAGTTGAGCGAGAAGAAAAGCCAGAAACGATTGAAATTCAAGCTGTATCTCCAAAGGTAGATGAGCTTAAAGCAGAAGAAGAGCCGGTAGTTGCTGAAGATGGCGGTATGAAAGAAGCACGTGAATTATTTATGAAAGACTCAAATGCAGAGGAAAAAAAAACTGAAGCGTACATTGAGTTAAAGCAAGATAAAGAAGAGAAGAAAAGCGTTTAAACATATATGAGAAAAATTTTAGAAAAAGTGAGAAGAAATCGTACGTTTTCGTTTGGGAAAGATTTATATGACCGGACGATGCGCGATGATGTAGCGGGCTTGGCAGCACAGCTCGCTTATTTCTTCTTGCTTGCGATTTTTCCTGGGCTTGTTTTCTTAATTACGCTTCTTGGCTTTATCGACCTTCAAACAGAAAGTGTGCTCAATTTATTAGAACCGTACGTACCGGAAGATGCAATGAACTTAATTGAAGTAAACGTAGATAAAGTTGTAAACGAACAAAATGGTGGTTTATTATCATTCGGTTTACTATCGATGTTATGGTTTGCTTCAAACGGGGTGAATGCGGTTATGAACGCTTTTAACCGTGCTTATGATGTAACAGAAACACGTTCTTTTATTAAAACAAGAGCGTTATCAATTGTGTTTACATTAGCTATTATTTTTATGATTGTGTTTGCACTAATTGTTCCAGTGTTCGGACAAGTGATTGGAGCAGCTGTGTTTAAAGCAATTGGTTTATCGGATAGTTTTTCTTACGTGTGGAGTATTACACGGTTAGTCGCGAGTTTCTTCGTACTATTTGCCTTGTTTAGTTTTTTATATACGTTTGCACCAGATCGCAAGTTAAAAAGAAGAGAAGTTATTTCAGGAGCAGTATTTGCTACTGTAGGATGGATTGTGGTATCGTACTCATTTGCTTATTATGTAGATAAGTTTGCGAATTACGCTAATACATATGGTGGTCTCGGTGGTATCATTATTTTAATGTTATGGTTTTACTTAACTGGGTGGGTAATTTTACTTGGCGGTGAAATTAATGGCTTACTCCATCATTATAGAACGGGTGACAATAATTCCCGTAATGAAAAATGAGCTCTTGTTCCATAATAAAAGGGAACAGGGGGGATATTTCATGAGTAATAATAAAAAGAACCACAATAATAAAAGTAATAATAAACAAAAGAGCAGTTCGCATCCAAAGCATAAAACGAGCAGTAGTGCGAACGGTCACAATAGCTACCATTAAAAAAAACGGGTCCTTTATCAGGGACCCGTTACTTATTTCCTTTTAATAATCGTAAGCCATTCAAGATTACAAGAATGGTACTTCCTTCATGTCCAATAACACCGAATGGAAGAGCTAAAAACTGCAAGAAATTAGAACAAATCAGCATTGCAATGACAGCTAAAGAGAAGATAACGTTTTGCTTCACAATACGGTTCATTCGTTTTGATAAACGGATTGCTTGAGAGAGACGAGATAATTCGTTTTTCATAAGAACAACGTCTGCAGTCTCTAATGCTACGTCTGTTCCTTCACCCATTGCAACACCAATACTAGAAGTAGCGAGTGCAGGTGCATCGTTTATACCATCTCCAACCATGGCGACTATGCCGTACTTTTCTTTTAACTGCTTTATCGTTTCAACTTTTGTTTCCGGTAAACATGATGCGTAATATTCTTTTATATTACTTTCATTGGCAATTGCTTTTGCTGTTTCTTCATTATCACCAGTAATCATGATTGCTTCGACACCAATGCTTTGCAAATCAAAAATAGCCGCTATCGTTTCTTGGCGAAGGGTATCTTTTAAAGCGATCAGTCCAAGAATACCATCCTCATCACTAATATAAACGACAGTTTTCCCCTCTTTTTCAAGTGAAGCAGAAATGCCATTATGAAACGTCTTTGTTTCTTCTCCAATAAAATCAGCTTTACCAATTTTATAAGATTTGTTTTCTAATATTCCTTTTAATCCAAAACCAGTTACATCTTCAACGTTTTCTGGTTTTTTTATCGTAATGTCGTAAGCATGTTTTGCATATTTAACAATCGCTTCTGCTAAAGGATGTGTAGAGTGACTTTCAATCGCTGCTGTAATAGAAAGTACTTCACTTTCTGCTATGCCTTCTCGAACATATACATCTGTTACAGTAGGTTTTCCTTGTGTTAATGTTCCTGTTTTATCAAAGGCAATCGCCTTTACTGAAGCTAGACGTTCTAAATGAATACCACCTTTAAAGAGAATACCGTTTCTCGCTCCGTTTGAAATTGCTGATAAAGTTGCCGGTGTAATGGCTGCAACTAGAGCACAAGGAGAAGCGACTACAAGTAAAATCATCGCGCGATAAAACGTTTCATTCCAACTCCAATCAAGTAAGAAATGAGGAACAAACATCATAAGCGCAACAACAAGTAGTACACCTTTTACGTATGTTCCTTCAAATTTTTCGATGAATAGTTGTGATGGGGATTTTTCGCTTTGTGCACTTTGAACGAGACGAATAATCTTTTGGAATAATGTTTGATCGCTCGGCTTCGTAATTTTAACTTCAATAGCACCACGTAAATTTACAGTGCCGGCAAATACTTCATCGCCGAATTTTTTCTCATTCGGAATAGGTTCTCCTGTAATAGCAGCTTCATCAATATTTGTTTCACCAGTATGAATTGTGCCATCAGCAGGAACACGCTCACCTGGCTTAATTAAAATAATATCGTTAATTTGTAATTTTCCAACTGGAACACGTTCCTCAATTCCGTTTGAAATACGTAATGCTTCTTCAGGTTGTAGATCAAGAAGCGCTGAAATTTCTTTTTGGCTTTTACTTAATGTATAAGATTCCATTGCTCCGCTTAATGCAAAGATGAAGATTAAAATAGCACCCTCTGCCCAGTAACCAATAACTGCGGCACCGATAGCTGCAAAAATCATGAGCATTTCAACATTTAGCTCTTTCTCTTCAATTGTGTCTTCAATACCTTCTTTCGCTTTTGCAAATCCTCCAATTACATAAGCAAGGATATATAAAGTAATACCTGCACTTATTGCATTATTTTTTGTGAATAACCAACCAGCTAAAATAAAAATACCAGATGCGATTGCAAATATAAGTTCATAATGTTTCTTTAATGTATCCCATAAAGAGGGATTAGAAATATCTTTTTGTGCTTGTAATGTTTTTACTTCTGCGTTCATTAATACTCGCTCCTTCCGAATTCTTATTGAGAAAAAGAATCAAAATCGAAACCCCTATAAAACGACGAAAGCTGCCATCCATAATGGATAGCAGCATTTCTGTTGAATCTGATTTTAATAGTTATTATATTGTAATTATTCTATAGTATAGCATATGTTTTTCTTAGATGATATGTTTTTGTTTTAGTATAAAGTGAAACTTTAATTAGTGGGGGTTTTGTTCATCCCACGCTGATTATTAGCCCTCGCCAATCGGGCTTTTACTGCCCGGCGAATAGCGGGATAAACTGAAAACTTGTGTTTTCGCATTTCCTTTGGTATATATGAATATTGTTCATAAAAAGGTCGGAAAGGAAGACATCAAGTTGAAGACAGAGAAATTTTTTACCCATCCGATTGGCGTGTTTATTGCTGCAATAGTAGCAACATTTTTATGGGGAAGCGCATTTCCCTTTATTAAATTAAGCTATGCTGAACTTGGAATTCAGCCACAAGAAGTCGGGGAACAAATATTATTTGCTGGCTATCGCTTTTTCTTATCTGGTGTAATGCTCTTATTATTTTTTAAAGCGTTAGGAAAAGATATGAAGTTCAAAAAAGGAACAGGAAAGCAGTTAGTTCAAATTGGCTTGTTTCAAACTTTTCTTCAATATATATGTTTTTATATTGGAATGAGTTACAGCTCAGGAATTGAAGGAGCGATTATTTCAGGAACATCATCATTCTTTCAAATTTTACTCGCACACTTTTTATATAAAGATGATGCTCTAAATAGGCGAAAAGTAATTGGAGTAGCTATCGGTTTTTGCGGTGTGATTTTAGTGAATGTACCGAGTGATGGAAGTTTATCATTTCATTTTGGAATAGGTAGCTTATTACTTCTTGGGGCAGCCATGATGTATTCGTATGGAAACATATTAGCGAAAGAAGGTAGTAAAACATTAGATATTGGGTATATGACAGCATATCAGATGATTTTCGGATCAATTGGGTTGCTATGTATAGGTGCATTTCAAGTTGGAATGATGCCATTCACATTTAATCTACATGCAATACTTATGCTCATATATTTATCGTTCTTATCAGCAGCCGGATTCTGTATATGGAATACAATTATGAAGTATAACAAAGTAGGGAAAGTCTCGATGTATATGTTCTTTATACCAGTGTTTGGTGTGCTACTATCAAGTCTAATTTTAGGGGAAGCAATCCATTCCTTTGTACTATTTGGTTTAGCATGTGTCGCAGCGGGAATTATTGTAGTAAATCGTAACCCGGTTAAAAAGAAAGTTGAGCAAGAAAAACAAGTAGCATAGAGAACAGAAAAACGATTAAAATGGAAGAACAGTATTGTTCTTCTTTTTTTACATAGAAAAAGGAGAACGTGATATATGTAACGAAAAAAGATAGAATAAAGCATTTATTGAGGAGAACATATTATGAATGTACTTTACATTGTGTTAGTCGGGCAAATTATTCTTTTTTTAATGGGAGCAATTTATGCAATAGGACAGACGAAGAGAACGAGAAATAATATGCCGTTACCTTTAGCAGTTCGTCTTATTCTTAGTTTTTCTTTAACAGGAAGTGCAATTTGGATATGGTTACAAGATCCATCGGCTGAGTACAGTACGTGGGTTGCACTCGGTATGACTTTATCAACTGTAGGGGATTTATTTATGGCAGGATTAATTCCAATTGGTCATCGATTAATTGGAGGAATGGTTACTTTCGCTCTTGCACATTGTTTCTATGTGAAAGCATTTTTACAAACAGGTATTTCATGGAATGGTTTTTGGATCGGTTTATTCGTATACGGACTCTTTCTAATTATAGGGTGGTTTTTCTTTATTCGAAATGAAAAACAAGACAAACTTTTTACAATAGGCGCTCTAATTTACGGTTTGTGGGTTGGAGGAATGGCATGTTTTGCATTCGCCTTATATTACGAGAATATAGGAATATGGTGGATACCAGCACTTGGTGGTTTACTGTTTGTGATTTCTGATTTTATTATCGGCGTGACAGATATCGGAGGGCGCAAACTGAAGTATGAACCGCTTTGGATTTGGTTTACATATGTCGCAGCGCAGATGTGTATTGTATATGTAGGATTATAAAAAGATACTCTCAAAAATAGTTGATAGACTATTTTGAGAGTATCTTTTTTATTGCTATGCTATTATATTTGTTTGTTTAATTTGTGCAGTATCTTATACTTTCTAAGCATAAATTTCATAGGAAAAGTCCTGTTTGATAGATGGAAAACATAGTATATAAAAATAGTGAATTTATAGGGATTATTATTTTTATATTTGTAATATTCTAATGTTATAATTCGGAATTTTGTGGAAATTAACCATCCGGAGTACTTATAATAAAAATAAAAAGATGATGAGATGGTGGAATGATGCAAAAGAAAAAATGTTTGCGTGAATTCTTTGAAATAATTGCAATTGCATGTCTATTAGTGTTTTTGGCAAAAATCTTTTTGTTTTTCCCTACGACTGTAAAAGGAGCATCGATGAGGCCGACGTTACAAGATGGAGATAAAGTAATTATTAATAAACTTGCAAAGAGATTTGAAAGTTATGAGAGAGAGGATATTATTGTCGTGAAGACAGATAATTTCTATGTGAAGAGAGTTATTGGATTACCAGGAGATGTAATTGAGATGAAGAATGATCAATTATATGTTAATCATCAAGTGAAAAATGAAGAGTATTTAAAGAATAATAAAAAACAGGCAGAAAAATTACTTATCAATTTAACTGAAGATTTTGGACCGATTACAATTCCTAAAAATAAAATTTTTGTGATGGGAGATAATCGTTTAGTTAGTAGGGATAGTAGGAACGGCTTAGGGCTCATTGATAGAACAGAAGTATTAGGAAAGTTCATGGCGATATATTATCCATTTGAACATGTGAAAATTGTAGATTAAAAATAAGAAAAACCAAGCGAATTAGTTGCTTGGTTTTTCTTATTTAAACAGTTGGTGTTTTATTTATCCCGCTATTTGTGGGCAGTAAAACTCCCACCTCAAAATTCAGGTGGAGCAAAGAAGCTAGGTGGGAGATCAACTGCCCGTAAACGCCCGATTGGTGCGGGCTAATAATCAGTGGGGGATGAACAAAAACCCCCACTGATTAAAGTTTCACTTTATTGTTTCTTGTGAAGCAATATTTTCATTGTTTTGATCGATATTTAACATGAATTTTCGTTGTAACAATTGCAATTTAAAGAGTGTTAAAGGATCATGATAAGTTTCTGGGTTCGTTCTTAGCTTTGTTAATGTTTGCTCATCTTCTTGTATTTCAAGTTGGGCCGCTTCTACGGTTTGTTTCAATATGCTAAGAGGGTCTTTAAAGAACATCATGATATCCCGTTCTAGCGCACCTTCAAATACTTCAAATTGAAGGAAGAATTGTTTTGAAATCATCTGAGCAACTTCTGTATAATCTTCTGTTTCAATATATTGTTTATATTTATTTGATAGCATAGATTGATTTTTTTGCATATTACCGAATAATTTCCCTGCACTCTTTAAGAAAAATTGTGTCGGTGTAAAGCGTAATAAAATATTGATGTTAGCTACTGTAATTCTATTCGTCATTCTTGCAACATCTCTATCCCAGTCATCTAGTAATTTGAAATCACAAGGAAGTTTAATACGCTCTTCCTCATAGAGCTTATTAAAGGTATCGCTCATTTCATCTAAATAAGCTTGAGCTTGAATGAATTCATTATGAGCAGTTTCAATCCATTCTTGAATAGACCCAGTAAATTTAGGAAGAAGCACTTGCTGTACATGTTTTTGAATTCTTTCATTCATTGCTACATTGAGTTCTTCATGGACCAGTTTGAAATCACTATCTTCTTGAACGAGGTCAGAGCAACTCTGCAACAATTCAGGAATTTGAGAATGTATATCCTGCGTAATCTCTTCTTTCGTTAAGAGATAAGATTCTGTAATAGAACGAATTTTATCTTTTTGAATGGCAGTAAGATTATTAATAAAACCATCAAGTTTTACTAAAATATGTTTATTCCAGCGAACGGATTTCACTAACGTATTTTCTAATTCCACACGTTCATTTACAAGGTATGCAATTGTTTTTTGGATAAACCATAATAATTTTTCAATGCGTTCTTTTTCCACGTTACGCTTAGTAAGGTTAGAAAGAATAGAGTCTGTTACGTTACCTAGCTGTTCACTACTCTCTTGTGAAGGAGAGTAAGGGAAAAAGTGTGCTTCTGGGAAATGTACGAGTATTTTCTTTTTAATGCTGTTCGTGATATTTTCACTAGTATTCGTATCAATTGTTTGTAAGACGAATTTAATTTGTAAATTTGGTACTTGCTCACGAATATATAATAATGTATCGAGCTCTTCATCATGTAATGGTGAAGCTGAATTTAGGACATAGATGAGACTATCTGCTGCCTGTAAGTATTCAAAGTGAGAGCTGTTTTTGTCAAGTTGTCCATGCACAGTAGGTGTGACAAGGAATGAAAACTTATTTTTTCGTAAAAATCTACTTGGTAATTTAACTTCAATACATTTTCTTTCTAGTTTTGACTGAGAAGGTACCGCTAGTATGTTATGAAGTTCGTCAAAGTTTGGTATATTTCGTATATCTAGTTCTGTAAGCTCAGTTATTTCAGTTTGACTATCATCTTTAAATGTAATTGAAGTTGTTATAGCCTCATTTAATATATTTTCTCCTAGTATAGAGTTAATAAAGGCTGATTTATCATAATCGCTAGCTCCTGCTACTAGAAGTTGTGTAACAGTTAAATCGTATAACTCACGAACAAGTAGTGTGAATTGATGACCTAAATCTACATCATTCTTCTCAGCCCATACAGCAATCGTTTCAAATAATGCTGATACGTCTGCCATATCAACATTTGCATGAGCTGATGTATTTGAAAGTAAGGCACCTGCGCTTTTTACGAGTAATGATTCTAGAGTTGTCGGTGAAACTTCATTCCATGCTAATACTGCTGCGGAGACAAGTAAAGAATCTTCCGCTCTCATTAAACTAAACCAATTTGTTAATAAATCTGGTACAAGTCCTTGTAATTCGTGCATGAAATGTTGTCCAGTAATCAATTCGAAGTACGTTTCTTGATAGCGAGTAGAAATTTCATTCCAATCGTCATGAGCATCTACTTCAACATGTAAGAATAGGTGATTTATTGTTTGAATCCAAGGGAGATGGAATGATTCATTTTCATAGCTGTTCCAAAGTGAGATAACAAGCTCTTTAAATTGAACTTGATCAATTGTATATAAGGCTTTTAAAGATTCATAGAAATACTCAGGTTTAATTTTTTTAGTAAAGCCTCTGTTCACATAATTGATTAAAGTATCGAACCAGTGTAATGATTTTGTTCGAATTCCTTCTTGAACAGCGAGTTCAATAGCATTATTCCAATCTTCTTGTTTTTCATAGAACGATCGAGCGATTGCAGTAATATTTGGATAGTCTGGTTGAAATGCAACAGCCTCGCTAATCGTCTTAAATGCTAGTCCTAAACGATTTTGCTCTATATAAAGGGAAAGAAGTTGTAGGGAAACTTCCATTGTAAGAGTTGTATCTTCTGTTTGGATAGATGTATAAATTTCTTCTGCTTTTGGCAAGAAATCTAATTCGAAATAAGCATCTGCAATATTCTTCATAGCCCAGAGAGCAAGTTCATTATTTACTTTCTCCCATTTGAATATAGCGGCTTCAAAGTCGTTAGTTTGAAAATAAACTTCACCTTGTGCAAAGCGAATATTAGATATATTGGAGAATTCATTTTTTGATTCATTTATATATGCTTCACCGAGTACTTCCGCTACCGGAATGGAAGAGTCTTCTGTTAAAAATGTTTTATAGTAAATCTTTTGGATAAATTGTTTTTCAATGGTCATGTTCGTTCCCCCTGTATAATTTAGAAAAATGATGTTGTATGTAAAAGGGTGCATGTTACTCTAATAGGTAGAAGTTGCATTATATAGACCAAACTATGTTTTTGCTAGATATATCATTTTTCTTGAGAGTTAAACCGTTGCAAAAAGTAACTTCCCTTTATTGTAACAAAAAAATAAGCCTATGAATTTTTATTTTTTTATCTCGCTATTTATAGGCAGTAGGACTCCTACTCCAAAATTGAGCGAATGCAAGGAAGTTAAGTGGGAGACCTGCTGCCCGTAAAATCCCGATTGGTTCAGGCTAATAATCAGTAGGGATGGATAAAAAACCACCGATTAAATCTCTATTTAAGGAATGGAATAGAAGTAGAGTTCATTATAAAAACAATGTATAGTGAATATGTATACCATGTTTGTCTTAAAGATAGAATGGGCACAATATGGGATAACGATCGTGTATAGGATGTGTCTTCCGAATGGAACAACATATTGGCGAGTTAATCGCACATTATGGATATTTTGGAATTATTATAGCTTTAGCTGGCGGGATTGTTGGATTACCTATACCGGATGAGTTTTTATTGACTTTTATTGGATATAACATTTCAAAAGGAGTTATGTCAGGAACAGCTGCTTTTTTAAGTGGAATGGCAGGTGCAATGCTTGGCATTACATTAAGTTACATATTAGGTTTAAAACTTGGGCTCCCTGTTTTAAAAAAATATGGTCCGAAAGTTAGAATTAAGGAACATCATATTGAAAAAACACATATTTTATTTGAAAAATACGGTCCATTTCTTTTAATGATTGGCTACTTTATACCGGGAGTACGTCATTTAACAGCATATTTTGCTGGAGTTTCAAATTTAACATTGTGGCGATTTTGTTTGTATGCTTACGGTGGTGCACTAATTTGGATAAGTGTTTTTATTGGCTTAGGTTGGAAACTGGGAGAGAAGTGGCGCTTTGTTGAATATAGTTTACATCATTATGGAATATGGATTTTATTAGTTTCGGCAATTGTAATATTGATTGTGTGGATTTACATAAGGAAAAGAAAAAACCGCTAATAATAGCGGTTTTTTTAGCTGAAAGCAATAAATAATACACCAGCTGTAATAAAGACTACACCAATACCGGTCATAAAGTTTAACTTTTCACCTAATATAATCATCGCGAGAATAATGGAAAATACTACACTTAATTTATCGATAGGTGCTACTTGTGAAACTTTTCCTGTTTTTAACGCAAGAAAATAAAATAGCCATGACGAAGCACCAGCGATTCCACTTAATGTGATAAATAGCAGTGCTTTTTTATTTAGGAGGACATCACCGATATTTTGAAATTTACCTTGTATAATAATAACTCCTACCATAAATAATGCCATAATAATAGAGCGAACCGTTGTTGCGACGTTGGCATCGATTCCATCTAAGCCAATCTTTCCGAAAATAGATACGAGGGCAGCAGCAATTGCTGATAATAGTGCGAATAATAGCCATGAACTCATAGTGAAACTCCTCCAATCTTACATTATTATACATGAAAATCATTCTCATGTATAAAAACGAAATAAACCCCCGCCCTATATTTTTAATAAGGTGGGGGTTTATTATACTACTCTGCTATTTCTTCATATAAAAAGTACGTTACATTATAAATATGCTCTACTTCATCATCCGTCATAAATAATAATTCGTCACGTTCAATCCCTTTTTTCTTTTCAATAAACTCAATCATGTTTTTTCGTTCTTCTCTTTTCATCAATTTTAATTTCTCCCCTCAATCTGTTTTAATACAGTTTATTTAAGTTACTGCTATTATATAACAGAATCTTTAGAAAGTTCCACCTATTTTATTGTTTTTTTCAGAAGAACCTTTCGACAAAACAAGCCCACCTAAGGGGGCTTGTTTTTATTTTATAGTCGTAAAAACTCGGGCTCGGTCGTACCAGCACTATCGATGTAATAAATTGTATCGGGATTGATTTTTATTAGTACGTAATTAGGGTCTTCCGCACCGAGTAACCAGCGTTTTAAGCTATTAGTCCAAAATTTGTTTTTTAATGTTTGATCTTCTTCGATGGAAGCGATACCTTCAATTTCAATGTAATCTTCATCTAATTTCTTTCCTTCACGTCCAAGTAGTACATGTACATTGGGATTTTTTTCGATATCTGTTATCTTTTTTGAATTTCGATCTGTTGCAACATATAGTACAAAATCTTCGTGGAAAAACATCATAAAGGCGCTATGTGGCTTATCGTTACGTACAGTAGATAATACACCAGTGCGTTGACCTTGAATAATAGTTGCGATTTTTTCTTTTAAGTGCATATTTTTAGCCTCTTTTCATAATTCATAATTTTTTCTGTCTGAACAAGATAATTTAAATATCTTTCATACTGTTTTCTTCAATCCGATTTTTTAAACGTAATTGTGATGAAATCGGACAAGTTAGGAGATGAATAATAATAATATCGAGGAGAAATACATACGATGGAAGGATGGAAAGCATGTTTAATAAAATATTTCTTATAGTAGCGCTTATAGGTGTACCACTTTCTGTAATCGGAAAAACACTTCATTGGCCACAAACTATTATGTTTGCTGTATACTGCATTACTATTATTGCATTAGCTGGTTTTATGGGGAGGGCGACAGAAAGTTTAGCAATTGTTTCTGGGCCTCGGATAGGTGGTTTATTAAATGCAACTTTCGGTAATGCCGTGGAACTTATCATTTCAATTTTTGCACTCCAGGCAGGATTAACAGAAGTTGTTTTAGCTTCCTTAACTGGTTCTGTACTTGGAAACTTATTACTGGTAGGAGGGTTATCCTTCTTTATAGGTGGCCTTAAGTATAAAAGACAAAGTTTCAATGTTTATGATGCAAGACATAATTCAGCTTTATTAATATTTGCTGTTGTCGTAGCCTTTGTTATTCCAGAGATTTTTTCAATGAAGATGGATGCTGGAAAGACGTATCAATTAAGTATTGGTGTTTCTATTATCATGATCATTATGTATCTTGCTGCATTGCTATTTAAGTTAGTTACGCACCGTGGTGTATATCAACATAAAAGTGATGAAGTAGCGCATGAGGAAGAGCCAGAGTGGTCGAAAGGTAAAGCACTACTCATTTTAGCGATAGCAACACTTGCAGTTGCTTATGTGTCAGAGGCACTCGTACATACTTTTGAAACGGTCGCAAAGTCGTTTGGCTGGTCAGAGTTATTTATAGGGGTTATTATCGTTGCAATTGTTGGTAATGCAGCAGAACATGCATCTGCGATTATTATGGCATATAAAAATAAAGTAAATATCGCAGTAGAAATTGCAGTAGGTTCTACATTACAAATCGCCATGTTTGTTGCTCCTGTGTTAGTACTTCTTTCGATGCTTTTTGCACAAAAGATGCCTCTAGTATTTACAATACCAGAACTTGTTTCTATGATTACAGCTGTTTTCTTAACTATCGCCATTTCAAATGATGGGGATACAAACTGGTTTGAAGGAGGCACTTTATTAGCTGCGTATGTCATTATGGGAATTGGTTTTTATTTATTATGAAAAATAGGGATAACAATGCTTCAGAGGGAAAACACTAAATACAGTAATTTATATACCTTTACATAGGAAGGAGCCAGACAGGTGAAACGAGTGTACAGCATATGTCTTTCAACCATGGTCTCGTTTATTTTATTATTTCCTAACAGTAGTTTTGCAAAGACAACGGTAGAAGTAAAAATGCCTTCATCTGTTTTAAATATTTCAAAGGATAATACATTTCCAAATGATGCACAAGATTTACCGCGTTTACAGCCAAGTAAGTTTGCTCAAGAACTATTGAAAACAGCAAATATCAAAATTGAAAATCCTGATTTAATTCGAATGTTTAATGAAACAACAATTTCGAATGCACCGCTTGCGGTAGGGTACCGGGCGAAAATCTATTTAGGTCAATGGGCATTAAATTATGAGTCGATAGATACATCGATTAATTGGGAATATAAGCAAGTAAATCGAAATGTATATGATAATCGCGGAGGGGATCGCTTATACCCACTTCGCTATAAGCAAGAAACCCAAAAGACAATCGAAGGTGATTTAACAGCAGATATGAAGGATACTACAGATGTGAAAAAAATGATGCTTCTAAAAGCGCTTGAAAAAGTACAATTGCCACTTTCATTTAAAACAACCATTGGTTATGGTACCGGACATGAGCGTGTTTATAATATTAGTCCAAGTCAACTTGGATATTTATATGCGTATACACCAGCAGTAAATGAAAAAGGAAAAGTAACATTTGGAGAAGTCTACCTTGTGTTAAAAGGGAATCAAAAAAAGCTTGTCGTGAAAAATATTACATCTCAAGGAATCGGAGCTGCTATTCCAATTCATGATCATTTATTTTTTAAATTTGTTTCTTCATCGCATTCACAATGAAATAAAAAACGTCAGCCTATAAGCTGACGTTTTTTATTTATCCCGCTATTTGCGGGCAGTAAAACTCTCACCTCAAAATTCGGCTGGAGCAAAGAAGTTAGGTGGGAGGCCCTGCTGCCCGTAAACTCCCGATTGGTGTGGGCTAATAATTAGTGGGGGATGAACAAAACCCCCACTGATTAAAGTTTCACTTTATAACATAATGTTTGATGTTTTTGATAAGAAATCTTCTTTTGGATAGTAGCTATTTTTTACAAGAACATTCGGTCCAAGGCATTTCACGGCAGGACAATGGCAACTTAATGATTTTGCTGTTTTTGAGTCACACCATTTGTCGTAAGCTTCTTGTAGTGTATTTGTTTGTACATTACCTAGAAGCGGGACATCACCGAAGTCGGTCACGATAATATTTCCATCGAAAATATTTACGTTCAAACGAGAACGACCATCTGGATCATTGCGGACAGTTACATTTTTACTTTCATGTAATTTCTTTAGTGTAGCTAAATCGTGTTCATTATCACTACATGCATAGAAAGGTAATGTTCCGAATAACATCCACACATTTTCATCACGGATCTCTAATAAATGTTCAACTGCATTTCGAATTTCTTCTTTTGTTAAAATTTCAAGTGTGCTAGCGAAGTCACTCGGATACATCGGGTGAACTTCATGACGTTTACAGCCCATTTCTTCAACGATTTGACGGTGAATATGTTCAATATGTGGTAGAGTTCGTTTGTTTAACATAGTTTCGGCTGATACGAGTACACCTGCCTCTGATAGAGCTTTACTATTTGTAATCATTCTTTCAAATAATTTAGCGCGCTGTTCATAAGTAGGCTTACGCTCCATCATTGCAAATCCGCCTTCAACGAAGTCATCGATTGTTCCCCAGTTATGTGAAATGTGCAATACATCTAAGTAGGGAATAATTTGTTCGTAACGTGCTAAATCTATAGTTAAGTTTGAGTTAATTTGAGTGCGAACGCCTCGTTCATGGGCGTATTTTAAGAGTGGTGTTACATAGTTGTCGACGGATTTTTTTGAAAGCATAGGTTCTCCGCCTGTAATACTTAAAGAACGTAAATGAGGAATCTCATCTAATCGTTTTAATAAAAGCTCCATCGGAAGCGGGTTTGGATCTTTCGGCTGTAATGTGTAACCAACAGCGCAATGCTCGCAACGCATATTGCATAACGTCGTCGTTGTAAACTCAACGTTTGTTAATAGTAGTTTGCCGTACTCTTCAAGGTCCATATACGCTTCCCATGGATCGTAAGAAGGAGTAATCGGCTTCATTATTTGTGATATCGTCATATGAAATACTCCTTTGACTATTGAAATAACAATTTGTCCATTCTCTATAATAGAAGAATATGAGCTTTTTATAAAGTGAAACTTTTTTGTGAAAAAAGAGAGAGGGCTTACATTATAATGAATTACTGTGACGAAATTGATGAAATTACATGCCCATAGCAATCATTTTTGCGGTATAATAAAAGCAACTCGAATTAAAAGGAGAGTGCCTTCATGGGAAAAGCAATTCAAGGTAAAGATTCACAGCTAGTATATTTGAAAGAACGTTTAAATATGTTCATTGAAGTAATTGATACGATTGAACCAGAAGAGGTAGAATTAGAAGATGTAGATCGTCTTCTTGCAATGTTAGATGAATTAGAACTGAAATGTGAGCAATTTAAAAAAGACGAATAATATATTAAAAAGGCTGCCACTACAAAATTGGCAGCCTTTTTCTGTACGGATAATAGAAGGAATATAGAAAAAAAGGTATAATCAAGTTGTGAAAAATTTCATTTAACCTTTAATGGCGTGAAATAAATAAACAGCTGAAGAGTATAACAATGGAATTTTCATTTCATAACGTTTTGGTAGCGTTCACAATTGAGGGGGAAGTAACAATGGAAAAGCTTCAAGAAAGCATGTATCAACTAATTGTTGAAACGTCAACGAACTTACCGAAAGATGTTCGTCGCGCAATTCAACAAGCGAAAGAACGAGAAAATGCAGGAACTCGTTCGGCGATGGCACTTGGCACAATTACGAATAACATTAAAATGGCAGATGATAATATCTCGCCAATTTGCCAAGATACAGGGATGCCAACGTTTAAAATTTATACACCAGTTGGTGTGAATCAATTAAAACTGAAGGAAGCTATCTATAGTGCGCTTGAGCGGGCGACAAAAGATGGTAAACTTCGTCCAAACTCTGTCGATTCTCTTTTTGGAGACAATAGCGGAAATAATTTAGGACCAGGTACACCTGTTATTAAGTTTGAACAATGGGAAAAAGATTACATTGATGCACGTTTAATTTTAAAGGGCGGCGGTTGTGAAAATAAAAATATTCAATATAGCCTGCCTTGTGAAATAGAAGGACTTGGACGAGCTGGGCGTGATTTAGAAGGAATTCGTAAATGCCTTCTTCATGCAGTATATCAAGCGCAAGGTCAAGGGTGTAGCGCAGGAGTAATCGGCGTCGGTATCGGGGGAGACCGCACATCAGGTTACGAATTAGCAAAAAATCAATTATTCCGTACATTAGATGATGTAAATCCAGTTCCAGAATTACACAAGCTTGAAGAGTATGTATTAGAGAATGCGAATAAGCTTGGCATTGGTACGATGGGATTTGGCGGAGAAACAACTTTATTAGGTTGCAAAATTGGAGTATATAATCGTTTGCCAGCGAGCTTCTACGTATCTGTTGCGTATAATTGTTGGGCATATCGTCGTCTTGGCGTAACAATTCATCCTGAAACAGGTGAAATTATGGATTGGTTATACCAAGAAGGTGAAGATACACTTCAACAAGACGCTGCGCAAGAACAAACAGAGCAGCGTGAAATCGTATTACAAGCTCCAATTACAGAAGAGCAAATTCGTGAACTTCGTGTTGGTGACGTTGTTACAATTAACGGCATGATGTATACAGGGCGTGATGCGATTCATAAACATTTAATGGATAACGATTGTCCAGTAGATTTAAAGGGACAAATTATTTATCACTGTGGTCCAGTTGTAGTGAAAGATGAAAATGACAATTGGAAAATTAAAGCGGCAGGCCCAACGACAAGCATTCGTGAAGAGCCATATCAAGGCGATATTATGAAAAAGTTCGGTATTCGTGCTGTAATTGGTAAAGGCGGTATGGGTGCTAAAACATTAGCAGCTTTAGAAGAACACGGTGGTGTGTACTTAAATGCAATTGGTGGTGCAGCGCAATATTATGCTGAATGTATTAAAGAAGTGAAAGATGTTGATTTCTTACAATTCGGTATCCCAGAGGCAATGTGGCATTTACGTATCGATGGTTTTAAAGCAGTTGTAACGATGGATTCTCATGGTAAAAGTCTACATGCTGATGTTGATAAAACATCACTTGAAAAATTGGCGAGCTTTAAAGAACCTGTATTTAAGTAAAGAGAAGTGCATCTCGAATTATTCGAGGTGCATTTTTTTGGTATATATAGAAAAACATGTTCAGCATGAAAGAAAGCAGGGAAACAGAAACTACAGGTACGATTATATATGGAAAGGAGACTATTTATGAAATATAAATGGTTATATATAGGTCTCATTTTTTCAATTATGATGGCACTTGTTCCAGTTTCAACATTTGCTTATACGAATACACCACATAACTGGGGAATCCCACGTCCTAAAAATGAAACGGTGCCAGATGCAGGGAAACTATATACAGAATTACTACAAAAAAATGGTGGGTTTTATTTAGGAGATACGAAGAAAAAAGATATTTATTTAACATTTGATAATGGATACGAAAATGGATATACAGGAAAGATTTTAGATGTACTGAAGGAGAAAAAAGTACCAGCAACTTTCTTTGTGACGGGACATTATATAAAAACACAAAAAGATTTATTATTAAGAATGAAAAATGAAGGACATATTATTGGTAATCATTCTTGGAGTCATCCAGATTTTACAACAGTAAATGATGCAAAACTTCGTGAAGAATTAACGAGCGTAACGGAAGAGATTAAAAAAGTTACTGGGCAAAAAGAAGTGAAATATGTACGCCCTCCGCGAGGCGTGTTTAGTGAAAGAACGCTAGCGCTTACGAAAGACATGGGATATTATAACGTGTTTTGGTCGCTTGCATTTCTTGATTGGAAAGTAGATCAGCAAAGAGGATGGCAATACGCTCATAATAATGTAATGACTATGATTCATCCAGGATCTGTTTTGTTACTTCATGCAATATCAAAAGATAATGCAGAAGCACTTGCGAAAATCATTGATGATTTGCGCGAGAAAGGGTATCATTTTAAAAGCCTAGATGATTTAGTAAAAAGCAATCAACCGTAAGCATGTATGCTTGCGGTTTTCTCATGCTATAATGATGTGTAAAAAGGATGGGGAAACGTATGTGGAGCGAACATGTTACGTTAGAATATCCGTACCATTTTGAGGAAGTACTAAAGCGTTTATCTTTCGACCCGTTAAACGTTATTCAATTAGACGAGAAAGTAATTTATGTCCCGCTTTTTATAGACGAAGAACAGATTGTTGTTCGTTTGCAAGGGATTGGTACTGTTCAAAATCCACAGTTTTGGATCTCTAGTCAGGCAGGAGATCAAGAGAAAGTAATGAAACGAATGAGATCCATTTTTCACTGGAATGAACCGTTTCAAAATATACAAAATCATTTTTTAAACACATCATTACGTCCACTATTTGAAACATATGCTTATACTCCAATTATTTTAGAATTTGATTATTTCGCTTGTCTTCTTCGCTGTATTATTCATCAACAAATAAATTTGAAATTTGCTACTGTGCTAACAGATCAATTTGTAAAACGATATGGGACAGAGAAGAACGGCGTTTTCTTTTTCCCAACACCAGAAAGAGTAGCAAACATTTCAATAGAAGAATTGAGAGAGCAGAAGTTTAGTCAGCGAAAAGCCGAATATATAGTAGGATTAGCAAAACATATTGTAGGCGGTAAATTAGATTTAGCAAGGATACAAAACGAAACAGAAGAAGAAGTATCGGCACAATTGTTACCAATAAGGGGTATTGGAGCATGGACAGTGCAAAACTTTTTAATGTTTGGGCTTGGTCGGAAAAATATGTTTCCAAAAGCAGACATTGGAATTCAGCGCGCAGTGCAAGGTGTATTTCAATTAGATAATAAGCCTGATGATGCATTTTTAGAAAAAGTGAAACAAGAGTGTGAACCATATTGCAGTTATGCAGCGTTATATTTATGGAAAAGTATAGAGTAGAGGTGTAATAATGATACAAAAGCAACAAGAGAGTAAGTTGGAAGTTGGTCAAACGTTTCCTGTGACAATTAAACGTCTTGGGATTAACGGAGAAGGCGTTGGTTATTTTAAGAGACAAGTTGTTTTCATTCCAGGGGCATTACCAGGAGAAGAAGTTGTTGCTGAAGCAACGAAAATTCAGCGTGGCTTCGCTGAAGCGAAAGTGAAAAAAGTTCGTAAATCCTCACCACATCGTGTGAAAGCACCATGTTCAGTGTATGAGGAGTGTGGTGGCTGTCAATTGCAGCATTTGGATTATAAAGAACAATTAAATCAAAAGCGTGATATCGTTGTACAAGCATTTGAGAAGTACATGAATAACAGTCTGGAAGAGAAAATTCGTCCGACGCTTGGTATGGAAAATCCATGGCATTATCGTAATAAAAGTCAATTGCAAGTGGGGCGTAAAGACGAAAAGGTTATTACAGGGTTATATAAGCAAAACTCACATCAGTTAATTGATATTTCTCATTGCATGATTCAACATAAAGCAACGAATGAAGCGACAAAAGTTGTAAGACGTATATTAGAAAAATTAAATGTTTCTATTTACAATGAGAAAAAACAAAAAGGTTTAGTACGCACAATTGTGACACGTACTGCAGTTCAAACAGGGGAAGTGCAAGTCACACTTATTACAACAAAAGAAGAATTACCAAATAAAGATCAATTTATCGCAGAAGTGCAAAAACAAATGCCAAGTGTTAAATCAATTATGCAAAACGTAAACTGGCGTAAAACATCTGTTATTTTCGGTGATAAAACATTTAAATTAGCTGGAAAAGAAGTAATTCAAGAAACACTAGGTGATTTATCATTTGAATTATCAGCACGCGCATTCTTCCAATTAAATCCAGAACAAACAGTTGTTTTATACGATGAAGCGAAAAAAGCAGCTGCTTTAACAGGAAACGAGAAGATTGTGGATGCGTATTGTGGTGTCGGTACGATTGGACTTTGGCTTGCGAATGATGCAGCGGAAGTACGTGGTATGGATGTAATTCCAGAAGCGATTGAAGATGCAAAGAAAAATGCAAAACGCCACGGATTCACAAATGCAAAGTATGAAGCTGGTAAAGCGGAACAATGGTTACCAAAGTGGGTAAAAGAAGGCTGGCGTCCAGATGTCATTGTTGTCGACCCACCGCGTACAGGTTGTGATGATAAATTACTTGAAACGATTTTAAAAGTGAAACCGAAACAAGTTGTTTACGTGTCTTGTAACCCTTCCTCATTAGCACGTGATGTGGAAACATTAATGGAGAGCTATGAAGTGGAGTATGTACAACCAGTTGATATGTTCCCGCATACAGCTCATGTAGAAAATGTAGTGAAACTTGTTAGAAAGTAACATTCAATAAGGATATGTCCCTCACAAAGCAAGAGCTATGTGAGGGTATATTTTATTTAGCGAATGGAAGTAAGGAGAATATAATGAACAATTATAAATTGACGATTCAATATGATGGTGCGCGTTATAAAGGGTGGCAACGTCTTGGTAATAATGACAATACGATTCAGGGGAAAATCGAAAGTATAATATCTGAAATGGTCGGAAAAGAAATTGAAATTATCGGCTGTAGTAGAACGGATGCTGGTGTACACGCTTTGAATCAAGTAGCTAACTTTCAAAGTGATGAGAAGTTAGTAGAACATAAAGTGAAAAAGTATTTAAATCAATATTTACCAAATGATATTAGTATTACGAGTGTAGAAGAAGTACCAGATCGTTTCCATGCTCGTTACAATTCTAAAGCAAAAACATATCTTTATAAAATTTGGAATGAAGAGCATACGAACCCATTTATGCGTAAATACAGCATGCACGTGAATAAACAATTAAATGTGAAAAGCATGAAAGAAGCTGCGAAACATTTAGTTGGTTCACATGACTTCACTGCCTTTTCAAATGCAAAGTCTAAGAAAAAATCTATGGTTCGAGAAGTGTATACACTTGATGTTTCCGAAGAATCAGGATTTGTACAAATTAGAGTAAGTGGTAACGGATTCCTTCATAACATGGTGCGGAAAATTGTTGGAGCATTAATTGAAGTTGGATTAGGGCAATTAGAGGTGGACGCAATTCCAAACATTTTAGAGGAAAAACAACGTAATCAAATTAATTGTCTTGCTGAGGCGAGTGGATTGTATTTGGAGAAGATTGAGTTTTAGAAAAGATATGGATAAGAAAAAAGCACTCATTTGAGTGCTTTTTCTTTTATGCTGATGCAGTAGTTTTATCTTTTCGGAAAATCCCCATTAATCCTCCGATTAATAATAAAACACCTGGCAATAAGTAAACAATAGAAATACAAATAAATCCACCAATGGCAGCGATAGTCATCATAATGCCACCTGCTTTAGCTTTGCTCTTAACCATAACGCATCCAACAATTCCTAAAATAGAAAGAGCTACAGCAGCCCAGCCTAATCCAATAATTTGATTAGCGCCGTCAGCTTCAACTGCTGCTCCTACGCCTCCGATAAATAAAGCGATGAATGCACATAAAATCCCGAATATACCACCGATTAATCCTAATACAAATTCTGCTGTTCTTTTCATAGTAACCACCCTTTAGACTATATTTTATTTAGAGTTAAAGAAAACTTTTTTACTTTCGTGAGTTTCGTATTGAATTTTAAAATCGTCACCAGTGTTAACCAATTGAGAGATGTAACCTTCTCCTTCGGCTCCTTTATAAAGTTTCTGTTGTAGTTCATTTGGTGTTACTGCGTACTGGTCATTATTGTAAACATGTCCATCATTTGAAACAAGTTTGAAACTCGATCCGAATAAGTCATATTCGTGATCTTGTGTTTCAGCATCAGTAACTTTACCTTTAATTTTTACTAGAACCCATTCTTTTCCTTCTGGAGCAGCTTCGTTAAATTGATTTTCCTTTTTTAATATTTCAAAGGCTTGATCGCCACGAATTACTTCTAAAATAGATAATTCAACCTTTGCCTTGAATTTTTCAAATTTGCCGTCTTCGCTATTGAAGATAACATCATTAACAGTAGCAGTTTCATTAAAGTTAATTGGATTAGAACGATTTCCTTTAGCTGATTCTGTTTTTGATTCCTTTTGTTTTTCTTTTGTCGTATCTTGTGGAGCTTGTTCTTTTTCTTTTGTTTGTACACTATTATTTGTTTGTTCATTTGATCCGCAAGCCGCTAATCCGAAAATTAATGAACTACATGTTAATGTAAGTAAAAGTTTTTTATACATAAATGCTTCCTCCTAGATATTGAAATGTCAGATTTAGAACTTACATGATAACAAACATAATGAATACTGAATGTCGAAATTTGTCGGTGTAATTAAAGAGCATTTATTCTGTATATAATCAATTTTAAATTAAATTTTAAAGTTTTGAGGTAGAGGAAATATAAAAAAACACGAGAGCGGTAAACATCCCGTGTTTGAGTATGATCATTAACTTTGTCGGTTTAAGATGATTTTTCGTTTTTCATACGTAGCTTCAAATTCCAAAAAGCAGCAAGCATAATAGCTGCAAAGGAGCCGCTAATTGTGCCTAAGAGCTTTGCATGAGGAAAGCTGCTCATATCAATGAATAGCATTATACATAGAATGGTAGGGAAAAGACCTAAGTAGTGTAATAACTTCAACTTCTTATCATTACTCATATACATTGCCCCTTTCTAGCATATTATACGTTTGTTATAATATATTTTACCAGTTTCTTTACACTTGGAGAAAGATTCATTTCATATGTGTAAGTGCAATTTTTTAATTCGATATTGTAAGTTTTGTCTACTCAATCCTAAAAATTTTGCGGCTTGTGAGATATTACCTTTATTTTCTTTAAGAATTTGATGGATATATTTCTTTTCCATTTCTTCGATTATACGTTTTAAAGTTTGTGGCGTATCAGTATTGTGACTAGTTAGCGGAGTCTGCATATTCAGTTCCTTTTTTGCTAGTTCGCGAAAGTGCGTTGGCATATGGAACGCTGTAATGATATCTTCATCTTCTATTAAGTTCATGGAGCCTTCAATTATATGTTCTAGTTCTCTCACATTACCAGGCCAATCGTATTTATAGAAGAAGTTATTTACGTTTAAATCTACATCTTTTACGCTAAGATCAAATTGGATATTGTATTTTTCAATAAAGTGTTGAACAAGATATGCAATATCTTCTTTTCGTTCCCGTAAAGGTGGAAGACATAAAGTAACAACGCTTAATCGGTAATATAAGTCTTGTCTTAATCGATTGTGTGCTATGGCTTCAAGAGGATCTTCATTAATAGTTGCTATAATACGAACATCAATTTCTTTTTCTTGCGCCCCCCCAATTCTCCGTATTGTTTTCTCTTGTATAGCACGCAATAATTTAGCTTGAAGTGCTGGGCTTAATGAGTTGATTTCATCTAATAACAAAGTTCCCCCATTTGCCTCTTCAAATAAACCAGGTTTATCTATTGCTCCTGTAAAAGCACCTCGATTTGTACCAAATAGTAAACTTTCCATTAAGGTTTCTGGTATAGCGGCACAGTTTTGCGAAATAAATGGTTTTGTTGAACGCTGGCTTTCATTATGGATGCTTTGCGCAAATAGCTCTTTACCGGTCCCTGTTTCCCCGATGATAAGTATGGAGGATGGCGTACGTATCACTCTCTTTGCTTCTGTAATGACCGATTGAATAGCTCTAGAATCACCAATTATGTGATCAAAGGTAAACTTAGTATTTTGTTTTCGAGAAAGGTTCGTTTTCATTGTTTGCTTTAAATGACTAATCTCTTTTGAAATTTCAATAGCGCCTTTAATTTTTCCATTTTCTATTATAGGAAAAGTATCGTTAATCGTCGTAATCTCTTGTCCTTTATTGTTAAAATACGTTTGTTTTATATTTTTGTTTGTTTTTCCAAGTTTTAAAGCCTCTATAAGAGTACTATTTTTATTTTCTTCAAATGCAAATACTTCTAAAGGATTTTTATCTAGCACATCTAAGCGATCCATTGATTCAATTTCCATCATTTTGCGGTTATAGATAATCGTTTTACTTTCCTCATTAATAATATGGATCCCGATATCAAGTTCATTGAGTAAAGTTTCGTATAGCACATTCATTTCAATAATCTTTTTAAAATTGATTTCTTCTGTATGCATGTATTATCTTCTCCTCGTTATACCCTATGAAGACTGACTTTTTATAATTTTATTAAAATTCTTATAAAATCGCAAAATTTTTTTGCTATTTTCTCTTAAAAATTTTCAAATGATAGAAAAATTTTGCGGTTATGCAGATTTTTTTCATAAGAAATACTAATTTTACATAGGTATTGAGGTTGGTACGTATTTTGCATGAATAGTAGTTAAGATCTCTAAATTTAAAGAGTAGGGGGATTATGAATCTTTATAGTGTATGCAACGTTTCAGTTTCAATTAATAAGAGGGAGGAATTTATAAAGTGAAGACGGTTATAGAAGGCGTGTATAGTCCTTGTTACGGGAAAGTAGAGAAATTATTTGTTACTGAAAGTTCTTACGTATATGAGTGGGAAAAATTAGCGTTAATTGAAACAATAGATAAGCAGCAGGTGGAAATTAAAGTGGGAATCAGTGGTTATATCGAATCATTAGAAGTGGTAGAAGGACAAGCTATCGCTGATCAAAAACTATTAATAACAGTGAGGGATGACCTTTTAATAACAGGTAGTGATTAATATAAGTAGTATGTATTTTTGCTCTTTTAAATAATTATTTTTACTATGAAGAATTTTAAAAACGCTTACATTAAATGGGTTTGCAAAGTGAAAAGGGGGGATTTATATGATGGATCAAAACCAGGGATTAAAAAGAGAATTGAAAAGTCGGCACATATTTATGATTGCACTCGGAGGGGTTATTGGTACTGGGCTTTTTTTAGGATCCAGTTATACAATTCATGAAGCTGGACCTGGAGGAGCGATTGTAGCGTATCTTGTCGGTGGATTTGTTATGTATTTAACGATGCTCTGTCTTGGAGAGTTAGCGGTTGCGATGCCTGATGCAGGGTCGTATCAAACATATGCTACAAAACATATTTCACCTGCAGCGGGTTATGTAGTGGGATGGATGTCGTGGCTAAACTGGACGGCTACGATAGGCATTGAATTAATTGCAGTTAGTATATTAATGAAACGTTGGTTTCCAGATGTATCATCATGGATTTGGTGCGTAGTGTTTGCCGTATTGCTCTTTGTTATTAATGCGTTATCTTCAAGAAGTTTTGCGGAGGTTGAATTCTGGTTTGCAAGTATTAAAGTAATTACAATTATTGCATTTATCATTTTGGGCGGGGCAGCAATGTTTGGTTTTCTAGATATGAAAGGAAATGAACCAGCGCCGATGTTTTCTAGCTTTACTGATTATGGTGGATTGTTCCCAAATGGATTATCAGCCATTTTAATTACGATGATTGCAGTTAATTTTTCCTTCCAAGGAACAGAACTAGTTGGTATTGCAGCTGGTGAGAGTGAAAATCCAGAGAAAACTATCCCGAAGGCAATTAATAATACAGTTTGGCGCATACTTATTTTCTTTGTACTATCTATTTTTATTCTTGCGGGACTATTCCCTTGGCAGCAAGCAGGCGTGATAGAAAGTCCATTCGTAGTTGTATTTGATAAAATTGGTATCCCTTATGCGGCTGATATTATAAATTTCGTTATTATTACAGCTGTACTATCAGTTGCGAATTCAGGATTATATGCAACTTCCCGTATGCTATGGTCTATGTCTAATCAAGGAATGATTAGTCCGATTTTTGGTAAGTTATCTAAAAACGGTGTTCCTATTTATGCATTGATTGTAAGTACGTTTGTAGGGTGTCTCTCATTACTATCAGGTATTTATGCGGAAGATACAGTTTATTTATGGCTTCTTTCTATTGCTGGGTTTGGAGCGATATTAGTTTGGGCATCTATTGCTTTATCTAACCTATTAGCTAGAAGGACATACGTGAAGCAAGGGGGAGATATTAAGGATTTGAAATTTAAAACACCACTGTATCCATTTGTTCCAATTCTTGCTTTAGTATTAAATTTAACAGTAATTGTAGCTATGGCTTTTATTCCAGAACAAAGAATGGCATTATATTGTGGTATTCCATTTATGATCGTTTGTTTACTGTTTTACCGTGCTACAAGAAGTAAGAAAAGTAAAATAGAACATATCGAAAAGATGAATACAACAGAATTAGAAAGTTTATAGTTGAAATTGAATTTATAATAACAAGGAATTTAGAGACTGTAGAATTGTAAACAGTCTCTTTTTTTGTAAAAATAAAGCTGGAAACATACTACGTATGCAAAGGGGGAATTAGCAATGAATCAAGAAGTTTCACAGCTATTAAAACAGATTGATTTACGAAAAGACGAGCTACTAGAACTTACAAAAGCTTTAATTCGCTTTGAAACACCAGCACCACCAGCAAGAAATACAAATGAGGCGCAAGAATTTGTGGCAGAGTTTCTAAAAAAACGAAATTTTAGTATTGATAAGTGGGATGTATATCCGAATGATCCGAATGTTGTTGGAGTGAAAAAGGGGACAGCAAGTGAGTCACATAAAAGTCTCATTATTAATGGACATATAGATGTTGCAGAAGTATCAAAGGACGAACCGTGGGAAACAAAGCCGTTTGAGCCGTTTATAAAAGATGGTTGGTTAGTTGGGAGAGGCGCGGCAGATATGAAAGGTGGACTAGCTGGAGCCTTATTTGCTATTCAACTTTTAGAAGAAGCGGGGATTGAATTACCTGGGGATTTAATTTTTCAATCGGTAATTGGCGAAGAAGTAGGAGAAGCAGGGACACTTCAATGCTGTAAACGTGATTACGATGCTGATTTTGCAGTAGTAGTTGATACAAGTAATTTACATATGCAAGGGCAGGGCGGCGTAATTACTGGATGGATTACAGTGAAAAGCCCACAAACGTTTCATGATGCAACACGTAGACAAATGATCCATGCTGGAGGACGTCTATTTGGAGCGAGTGCGATTGAGAAAATGATGAAGATTGTCCAAAGCTTACAAGAATTAGAGCGTCATTGGGCAGTCATGAAAACATATGAAGGCTATCCATCTGGAACAACAACAATTAATCCAGCTGTTATTGAAGGAGGACGTCATGCGGCATTTATTGCGGATGAGTGCCAATTGTGGATAACCGTACATTTTTATCCAAATGAAACGCATGAACAAATAATAGAAGAAATAGAAGAGTATTTAGGAAAAGTGGCAGCAGCAGATCCATGGTTAAGAGAGAACCCACCACAATTTAAGTGGGGCGGAGAATCAATGATTGTGGATCGTGGCGAAATTTTTCCTTCTTTAGAAGTAGATAGCGAACATGTTGCTGTCAAAACGCTAAGTTCAGTACATGAATCTATTTTATCTAAAAATGCAATTTTAGATATGTCAGCAACGGTAACTGATGGCGGATGGTTTAGTGAGTTTAACATTCCAGCTGTTATTTACGGACCAGGTACATTAGAAGAAGCTCATTCAATAAATGAGAAAGTTGAAGTTGAGCAGTTAATTGAATTTACAAAAGTAATAACAGCGTTCATATATGAATGGTGTCATACAAAAAAATAGATTAGTATATTGAAATTGTGCAGGTATGTACTTGTACGCTTTTTTAGTGAACTATTTCAGAGTTGAACATAAACAACTGAAATAGTTCTTTATTTTTCTATGTTTTTCGTTTTATTTCAATTAATTTCTCTTTAGCTAATTCAACGGCAATCGCATCATCTAAATAGCCGATTGGAAAAAGATAATCGGGGATAATGTCTGTTGATAAAATGAAATATAGTAAGGCACCCCCAATAATTGCACGCTCTTCGGTTGAAATGGTTTCTGTACAAAATTGTTGGTACATATTTGTTAATTGCTCAATGAAAGGACCAGCACTATCAATTTGTTCTATTTTACTTTTGAAACTCTCGTGAATACGTTTTTCGCCTTCAGTAGTTTGAGCATAGCGCTCGTAATTTTCAAGTTCTTGTTTTACACGAGTTGTTGTGTATTCGAAGTCGAATAGGTTAGAGGATTGTAATGTTTGTTGAATTGTATCGAGAGATGTGTACATATCTGCTTTTTCCTTATTTATGTGTGGAGAGTTAGGGTACATTTCATCAAGTAATAATTGCGGTGGAACTTGTAGACAGTTTGCGAATTTTTGTAAATGGTTTTGCTTCGGTTGTTGTTTGCCATTAATTATTCTTGAAATTGTTGCAGGATCAACATTTGTAAGTGTTCCTAGTTGGCGCATAGATAGAGCGCGCTCCTTTAACAGTTTCTTTATTAATTTACCGAGCCGCTCATTTGGATTTTCATTGGGCATAATGTAGGCACTCCTTTTCTATTGTCTATCGTTGAAAAAATGTTGAGCATTTATTACAAGTATATGAAACAGACAGGCACAGTTGCTCAACATTTTCATAATATGCAACGAAAAGTGAGAAAAGGGGTGACTGTACGATGAGTACGGCAGGTTTATTTTCAATTTTTTTAATCGGGATTGCGTCTAATTTAGATAATGCAGGTGTTGGGATTGCATATGGCATTCGTAAAATTCGAATTTCGTGGCTTAACAATTTTATCATCGCATTTTTTGGATTTTTATTTACTTTACTAGCTGGATTTTTTGGGAATTGGATCGCATTATTTATTTCAGAGTTCACAGCAAACATTATTGGAGCAATCGTTTTAGGAATAATCGGGGTGTTTATTTTATGTCAGCCTTTCTTGAGTCAAAAAGATACCGTAGAATCTAAAGATAGTAGTGTACTTATGGGGGTTTTACGTAATCCAGAAAAAGCAGATTTTGATGGTTCTAAAACAATTAGTTTTTCTGAAGCAATTGTTTTAGGAGTTGCATTGTCCATAAACAATATTGCAGGTGGATTTGATGCTGGAGTAACAAATTTAAATCTTTGGCTTACGGCATGTATTTCTGGAGTTTTTAGTTTTATTTGTATTAGTGGTTTTACGTATGTTGGTAAAAGATTTTTAGCTGAATACTTAGGGAAATGGGCAACTGTAATTGCAGGTGTGTTATTAATTCTTATTGGAATTGATCAATTGTTGTAAGAAGGGTAGGGAAAACAGTATTCGAGTATTTCCTTGGAAATACACTAAAAAATTGCATATATCGACGTGAAATCTTTTCACGGTAATGAAAGATTGTAAGTATTATACAAATCTTTGGTGTAAAAAGGTTTAAAAAAGTAAAAGCACCTGTATAGGTGCTTTTTAGCGTATATCTTCAATTAGTTGTGCACATTCTTCATCATGCATACTGTACTCACTTAAAACTTGAATACAAAGCCATTTCAGTTCTTCAATACTATGCTCAAGTTCTTCGGGAAGTACATGGTAAATGTCTTCAAGTCCCATTCCGAAATGAATAAGTTCTAATACTTGATCATCGATGTTCCGATCCATTAATAGTTCAAGCACTTCTAAATTGAATATGTATCGGTGAGATTCATCGAGTGAAACAACTTTTAGTTTCAAACTTTCTACAATACTCAATATAAAAAGAAGAATTGTTTTTTCGAGAACAGGTTGTTTCTCCATTTGAAATATGAGTTTCATCTTTTACACCTCCACATACAGCGCTAGGTTGTACTATATTATTCAGGAGGGGGGAGCGAATATGCATAATAAAGAGAACTTTTATTACTGTTTTTTTGAATTGTGTTGATGCCTAGTAGAACGGATTTTTTGTGAAATAAAAAATCCTGCCAATATAGCAGGATAACTTCTAAATTAAAACATACTCCAACCTTCTTGGGCAGAAAGTAATTCAAGAATTTTAAAACCAGCGATACTATTTCCGTTTGCATCTAAAGCTGGTCCGAAAATACCGATTCCCATTTCGCCTTTTACGCAGCCGAAAATGCCGCCCGCTACACCACTTTTTGCAGGGATTCCAACACGAATTGCAAATTCACCAGATTCATTATACATCCCGCAAGTAACCATAAATGTTTTACAAATTTTCGTAATATGTTTAGGGATGATCTGTTTCTTTTTATAAGGATCATATCCATCCATTGCAAAGATTAAACCAATACGTGCTAGGTCGATACAGTTAACCTCAATTGCACATTGACGCGTATATAAATCCATAAGTTCTTCAATATCGTTATCGATGATGCCATTTTGTTTCATATAGTAACAAAGTGAACGGTTTAAGTAAGCTGTTTCTAATTCAGAAGTGGCAACTTTAGAAGAATAACTAATAGTAGGATTGTCTGTTATATCACGCACAAATTGAAGAATGCGTTCCATCTTCTCCTCGTTATCATTACCAGCTAGCATACTTGTAATAGCTAATGCACCCGCATTAATCATTGGATTAAGAGGCTTGGAAGAACTTGTCGTTTCAAGCTTAATAATAGAATTAAATGGGTCACCAGTTGGTTCCATTCCAACTTTAGAAAATACATATTCTTCACCACGGTCTAAAAGGGAAAGAGCAAGTGTAATTACTTTAGAAATACTTTGAAGAGTAAATAGTGTTTGTGAGTTACCAGCATGGATATATTCTGTTTCTTTATGGAAAATGGCAATCCCTAGATCATTTGGATTTGCATTTCCTAGTTCGGGGATATAAGTAGCAAGTTTTCCTTTTTTCGTATATGGTTTTACTTGTTCTAACAACTGCTGTAAGTTGTTTGTTTCAATGCACTGCATAGTACCAACGCTCCTATTTCGAATTAACTAAGTTTACTTTTCCCGATATGCTCGGAAATAAATAATAACATGAAAAAGTGGAATGATAAAACGAAAGTTGAATGTTCTATAGTGAGTCTTCAGTTTCGATTATTCCGTTATATAAAAGGAAAATTTTCCTTTTATATAACAGTTTGGAAATAGGAGATTTATCCATAAAAAGTTCGGAAATAAAAACTACACATCTATACAACTATATGTTATTATGGTTATGTAAATAGAAAGCGTTTTCTAAAGCGTACTTATAATGATAACGATTTCATAAATTTGATAGGGGGAATTAAAATGTTGCAGTTTTTACAACGTATTGGTAAAGCGTTAATGCTTCCAATCGCAGTGCTACCAGCAGCAGGATTATTGCTTCGTTTAGGACAAGAAGATGTATTTAATATTCCTGTTATGGCACAGGCCGGTGCAGCAATTTTTGATAATTTAGCACTTATTTTTGCAATTGGTGTTGCAATAGGTTTGTCTATTGATGGTAGTGGAGCAGCAGGACTTGCTGGGGCAATTGGATATCTTGTTTTACAAAATACAACGAACGCTCTAAGTAAGGCATATTCAGCAGCAGAGCTGAATGATAAATTAAAAAGTGTCCAAGATTTAGTCGGTTCAGCAGATCCAACTAAATTAGCAGATACAATGACAAAAGTTTCAAAAGCAGCGGCGTTAACGCCAAAAATAAATATGGCCATACTCGGTGGTATTATTGCTGGGGTTGTTGCTGGATTACTATACAACAAATTCCATAAGATTAAACTACCAGAATGGTTAGGATTCTTTGCTGGAAAACGTTTCGTACCAATCATTACTTCAATTGTAATGCTTCTTTTAGGATTAGTATTCGGTCAAATTTGGCCAACAATTCAAAGTGGTATTGATTCAGTAGCACACGGTATCGTAAACTTAGGTTCAGTTGGTGCTGGTTTATTCGGATTATTAAACCGTTTATTAATTCCAATCGGTTTACACCACGTAATGAATACATACTTCTGGTTTGTACTTGGTGACTTTACAAACGCAGCTGGTGATATCGTTCATGGTGATATTGCACGCTTCTTCGCAAAAGATCCATCAGCAGGTATGTTTATGACTGGTTTCTTCCCAATCATGATGTTCGGTTTACCGGCAGCATGTTTCGCAATGATTGCGGCTGCTAAACCAGAAAACCGTAAAATGGTTACAGGTATGTTAGGTGGCCTAGCATTAACTTCATTCTTAACTGGTATTACAGAACCTATTGAATTCTCATTCATGTTCTTATCACCATTATTATATGGTATTCATGCCGTGTTAACAGGTATATCTTTATTCGTAACAACATCACTTGGCATTCACGATGGTTTCACATTTAGTGCCGGTGCAATTGATTACTTCTTAAACTTTGGTATTGCAACAAAACCAGTGTTACTAGCAGGAATCGGTTTAATTTACGCAGCAATTTACTTTGTAGTATTCTACTTCTTAATTAAGAAGTTCGACTTGAAAACTCCTGGTCGTGAAGATGAAGATGAAGATGAGTTAGCTGAAGAGGGTGATGCACCAGTTGCAGGTTCAATTGGTGAAACTTACGTAGCAGCTTTAGGCGGAAAAGAAAACTTAACAGTTATTGATAACTGTGCAACGCGTTTACGCTTACAAGTGAAAGATGCAGGTTTAGTAAATGAACCAGCATTAAAACGCGCAGGTGCAAAAGGCGTTATGAAATTAAGTAACACAAGTGTACAAGTTATCGTAGGTACAAATGTTGAATCTGTTGCCGATGATATGAAAAAACACGTGTAAATAGTTAGATAAGAGGATATCCAAAAAGATTGATAACAACAGTCTTTTACAGGATATCCTCTTTTTTTGTTAATTTTTTAAAGGGAATCTTACTTTTATAAATTTTCTTTTTCTTTTTTGAACATATAGGTTGGTAATATGTTCGGTGCGTGATACAGTAGTGATGACATAAAATGGAGTG
Organism: Bacillus sp. SIMBA_074; assembly: GCF_046534555.1. NCBI lineage: Bacteria > Bacillati > Bacillota > Bacilli > Caryophanales > Bacillaceae > Bacillus > Bacillus sp. SIMBA_074. The sequence goes on from NZ_JAWRYM010000007.1 coordinate 172,316, forward strand.
TCCATAATCTGCGGAAATGATTTGAAATAAGTCTTGTGTAGATGAATTAAATTATCGGTAAATAAGGGGAAAAAAGGTAATCATGGATCAGGAAAAAAATACTGTTAATGGGAAAGCAAATCGGTCGATTGTATACATAAAAAGAACAATCATTCTAGCCCTACTACTGTCACTTGTATATTTCATGTATACAAAAATTGTTGCGCATAATAAAAAAGAGGAAACTTTAAAAGCAGCAGCAGAAATGAAGAAGCAAGAAGAGATAAAAAAGATAGAAGAAGTGAAAAGGCAAGAAGCTGAAAAACAAAGAAAACAAAAAGAACAGGAAGAACAGATAAAACAGGCGCAAGTTATAGAGAAACCTGCTGAGGGACCGCCTCAAGAAATTAATGAAAACGCTCAATTGGATCAATATTTACAGAGCATGGGATTTAGTGGGACAGCTGTTATTGTGAAGAATGGGAAAGTTCTTGTGAATAAAGGATACGGCATGGCTAATAAAGAGAAGCAAGTGCCGAATAATTCAGAGACGACCTTTTATATTGGTTCTATTTCAAAAGCATTTGTGGCGACTGCTATTATGCAACTCAAAGATCAAAATAAGTTACAAGTAGAGGATACAGTTGCAAAGTATATTCCAGACTTTCCTCAAGGTAATAGCATTCAGTTAAAACATCTATTAACACATACATCAGGCATTCCGGAATATGAGCAGGGAAAAGAGGATATTTCTCGTGAAGAACTGATAAAGCGGATAGGAAATCAAAAGCGTATCGGGATTCCAGGAGAGAAATGGAAGTATTCCGATTCGAACTACTCTATACTTGCTTACATTGCTGAGAAGGTAAGTGGACAGTCGCTCGAAGAATATATAAAACAACATATTTTTGCGACTGCGGGTATGAAACAATCTGGTTTCGGTACAGCGTTGGAACAAACAAGATTCCCATCAACGGGTTATAAAATAGTGAATAACAATATGACAACACCTAATATTCCGAGCATGTCACAACTATATGGTTGTGGTGATATATATACGAGCGCGCATGATTTATATTTATTTAATGAAGCACTCTTTTCTGGAAAATTAATTTCAAAAGAGAGTTATAATCAAATGTTTACAGCCGTGAAAAAGGATTATGGATTTGGCTGGTATGTAGATCCAGGAAGCTATTCAAATCACGGTGTAATGCCAGGTTGGAATTGCTTAAATGGTTTTAGTAAAAATGGTAGTGTATATGTGGTTTTATTATCTAACATTCAAAATAACATTAAATCATTTGGTAAAGTGAATAACGACATTTATACGATGTTGCGGAATATTGAAGTGTAAGAGGCTATCCTTTTGGATAGTCTTTTTTCATGCTCAGGAAATATATCTACAATTATTACTTAATGTAATACAAAAATAATGAATATGTTCTATAAAATGTATGTCTTACCTATCACAAAAAAAGCCGTTTTGTATACATTAAGATGTATGGATGTAAATTTTTATACTTTAAAAATAATAGGAGGAGAAGCATATGTGTCTGTTCAGAAAATATTGGCATAAATTATCCAGACTGTTTAATAGACAATTAGGCTATTTTTTAGATGACAAGTTACTGCCTGCTGTGGAACGACTTTTATTTTCACAAAACTTTGCGAGATTTATTCAAAGAAATTCTAAGCAAGCTACGGAAGAGTTTATAGAATCAAGTCAATTTCAATCTATTATTTGTAACATTTTAAAAGAATGCAATACATCACCTTTTAAGGAAATTGCAAAGCAATATTTAGGTAAAAATGTAGAAATTACTGTGACAGTTGGACAGTTAACAGGTGTTATTGTAGCAGTTGGTGACGATTTCTTAACGCTGCAAGAAGGAATAGGAACTGAAGTTTTATTACCATTTACAAGTATTATATCAATGAAAGAAGTGTAAGAAAGGAGACTTATATATGTTATTTACTGATGAATTGCGTAACCATGTTGGTGAATTAGTACAAGTTGTGACAGCTGTTGAAATTGTTGCAGGTATTCTTTTATCTGTTACGGACGGGGCAGTAAGTGTTCGTACATCTCCTTCTTATGGACCACCTGAAGATGTACTTGTGCGTATTCCTATTATTGCTTATGTTCGCTTGGAAGGATAAGAGTGATACAAGTATGAGAATATCAGTTGTTATTCCAGCGCATAATGAAGCAAGTACTTTATCACAAGTTTTAGTAGAAGTGGAGAAGCTGAAGCCGTATGAAATTATTGTAGTAGATAATGGATCGACAGATGGAACGAATGAAGTCGCATTACAGCATAGTTGCCATGTAATTTATTATAAACATTCTCTTGGTAATGATGTAGGAAGGGCAATTGGAGCTAGAGAAGCAAAAGGTGAAATTGTATTGTTTTTAGATGGTGACATCGTTATTGAGAGTAAAGAGCTACAGCGTTTCGTGAAAGGAGTTCAGCAAGGGCATCAAATTGTTGTGAATAATTTAACATGGTCTGTTTATTTAAAGATGAGACCACACTATACGACAGTTGGAAAATTCATGTTGAATCGTTATTTGAATAAAAAAGAGCTTGTTGTTGGTTCTTTAATCGCAATTCCACATGCGATGAATCGGGATGTTATTGAGAATCTTGGGTGGTGGAATTTAGCAGATCCAGCACTATTTCAAGCGATGGCGATGTCTAGAGGAGTAGATATTGCCGATATGGCTTCGGTCGATGTAATTCACACGAATAAGGTTCGTCCTGTGCATACGGGTACATCACCTGGTTCTCCTTATCCGAAGGCGACTAGTCGTATTATGGGTGATCATTTGTGTGCTTTGCAATATGTAATCGAAACATATGGTAAACGTGGCGGTTTTTCGGAGGGAAACAGGGATAGAGAGTTTATAGGGAAGTATAAACCAGTTTTATTACAAAAGGAAAAAGCGAAATACAGTGCTATTATACCCGTATCAGAAGAAAAAATGACTATAAGATCTGTCATACAGGAAGTGAAAAAGGCAGGTGTAGATGAAATTATAGTTGTTGCGAATGGAGCAGATGCCGAGACAATTAAACAAGCAAAGCTAGAGAATGTTATTGTAGTTGAATTCGAGAAGGCACTTGGACATAATGTAGCACGAGCGATAGGGGCTATGCATGCTACGGCAGATATTTGTTTATTTGTTGATGGTGATTTTGCTATTCCGGCAAAAAAGCTAATTCCATTTTTGCATGCTATTGAAGACGGAAATGATGTGGCGTTAAATGATTTGCAATGTTTGTTAGATATGTTTCACCCGGCAGATCCAATTAGTATGGGGAAATATTTCGTGAATTTGGTAGCGAAACGACCAGATTTATGGAACAACTCATTAACGGCAGTGCCACATGCTATGCATAAAAAGGTAATAGAGAAAATTGGATATGATTCCCTTATCATTCCACCATTAGCTCAAATGAAAGCTATTTTAGAAGAATGCTCTATTACAGCAGTGGAATTTGTAGATGTTATAAAAACAAATCGAGTACGTCCAGAGCAACATGGGTTTGTAAATGGAAGAATTCCTGCATTCGATCGTATTTTCGGAGATCAGCTTGAGGCGATTGCTTATTTATTACAACATACGAATGGGCGCGGGAGTTTTACAGACGGAGAAAGGGATAGAGATATAATACTACAATTGAGAAGGGAAGAAGAGAATATAGATGAATGCTAGTAGTAAAGTAACCATTATTGGATTAGGATATGTTGGCCTTCCTTTAGCGGTCCTTTTTGCAGAAAGAGGACATGCTGTACTTGGATTAGATAAAGATACTAGGAAGATAGAATCAATAATTAAAGGAGAAAGTTATATTCCTGATGTTTCTTCTAACGTATTACAAAATTTATTGAACGAGAGAAAATTAATAGTAAATACACCAGATAAAGGTGTTGCGGAGTTCCAAAATAGTGAGTATGTTATTGTGACTGTGCCAACGCCAATTAATGAGAATAAAGAACCTGATTTAAGTGCACTCGTTTCAGCCTCCCATTATATACAACAACACCTTCAAGAAGGACAAACCTTCATTTTTGAAAGCTCCACATATCCAGGTACACTGGAGGAAGTTATCATTCCGATTATTTCTCAAACAGGTAAAAAGGTAGGAGAAGATTATTATATTGGGTATTCTCCAGAGCGAATTGATCCAGCGAATAGCCAGTATTCAGTTGAAACAATTCCAAAAGTTATTAGTGGACAAACCGAGCAGTGTAAACAAAAAGTACAGGATTTGTATAGCACTATATTTGATGTAGTCGTTCCCGTTAGCTCTCCGAAAGTGGCCGAGATGTGTAAGCTATTGGAAAATATTCAGCGCTTAGTTAATATTTCATTAGTAAATGAGTTAAATATACTTTGTGAAAGTTTGAATATTAATTTTTATGAGGTGCTTGAAGCGGCATCTACAAAACCGTTTGGATTTACTCCGTATTGGCCAGGACCAGGAATAGGAGGACACTGTATTCCGGTAGATCCTTTATATTTTCAATGGATAATAAGAAAGGCTGGAGCAATTAGTCAATTAATTGAGGCAGCACATGTAATTAATGAAGAAATGCCAGCGAAAATAATCGGGAAAGTAAAAGGTGTGGTGCAATCACCCGCAACGGTTTTAATAGTAGGGATTGCATATAAGAAAGATGTAAATGATTTGAGAGAATCACCGGCGTTGCCAATTATTCAATTATTAATAAAAGAAGGATACAAGATAGAATATCATGATCCGTATATTTCTACAGCGAAAATTGGAGATACACTATATCAATCTGTTCCATTAGATGAACAAAGAATTAAACAAGCAGATTGTATTTTAATTGTAACGGATCACTCTAGTATCGATTGGAAGCTCTTTAAAGGGATTGAGCGATTAATAGATACACGTGGAATTATAAAGAAGGTGAGTGTATGAGTGAAAAATGTTTAATTACAGGTGGAGCAGGATTTATTGGTTCGCATTTAGCTGAAGAGTTGGTGAAAAGAGGTTATGAAGTTACTATTGTGGATAACTTCTATAAAGGAAAAAATAAATATCATAATGAGTTAATGAAAGAGCTCCGGGTTATTCCAATAAGCGTTTTAGATAAAAATTCAATTTATGAATTAGTGAATCAACATGATGTGGTGTTTCATTTAGCTGCAATTTTGGGAGTCAAAACTACAATGGAAAAAAGTGTAGAGCTTATTGAAACAAATTTCGATGGAACGAGAAATATTTTACAAGCAGCGTTAAAAGGGAAGAAGAAAGTAGTATTTGCATCTACTTCTGAAGTATATGGAAAGGGAGAGCCGCCATTCTCTGAAGAAGGAGATCGTTTATACGGTGCAACTTCCAAAATACGTTGGAGTTATGCAATTTGTAAAACGTTAGAGGAAACATTATGTTTAGGGTACGCATTAGAAGGTTTACCTGTAACGATTGTTCGTTATTTTAATATTTATGGTCCAAGAGCGAAAGATGGTCCGTACGCAGGAGTAATTCCACGATTTATTCGTGCGGCTTTGCAAGGTGACGATATTCTCGTGTATGGAGATGGAAAGCAGACACGCTGCTTTACGTATGTAAGTGATGCGGTCGAGGCAACAATTCGTGCAATGGATGAGAAGGTAAATGGTGAAATTATTAATATAGGTTCTGAGAATGAAAAAAATATAAGAGTAGTAGCGGAAGATATAAAAAAATTAACGAAGTCTATTTCCAAAATTGTGCACGTTCCATTTGAGGAAGTATATCCACATGGATTTGAAGAGATTCCAAATAGAAGACCAGACGTAACGAAATTAAGAGAACTTGTTCAGTTTCAAGCGAAAGTAACGTGGGAACAAGGATTGAAAGAAACTATTAAATGGTTTCGTGAAGAAAACAATGGCTAAGTCGTTATCAGTTATTATTCCCGTATGTAATGAAGTGGATACGATTTCAGATGTGGTTCAATCGGTAGAACCATTGAATCCAGTAGAGATTATTGTAGTAGCAAATGGTTGTAATGATGGTACAGAAGCGATTGCTGAGAGCTTAGGATGTACAGTAATCCAGCATAAAGAGTCACTTGGTAACGACGTTGGACGCGCAGTTGGTGCAAAACATGCGATAGGTGATGTATTACTGTTTGTAGATGGAGATTTTGCTATTCAAACTTCAAAATTACAATTATTCCTTAATCCGATTTTACATGATCAGGCGGACATCGTTTTAAATAATTTGGACGCATTATTTTTAAAGAAACAAAAACCGCACTCCGTGACAGTATGGCGCCAAATATTAAATGCAATGTTAGAGCGTGAAGAATTAAAAATTGATTCTTTATTATCTGTACCTCATGCGCTGACGAAGGAAGTTGTGCAAAGTATTGGAGACGAATGTTTTGTTAATCCTATTGTGGCTCATCTACGCCTAGCACAAAGTAAATGGAGAATTAGTCGTCATTGTGCAATTGACGTTATTACGCCAAATAAATTTCGTCCATTCGAGCATGCTGCATATGGCACGGATCTTTCTCAATCTGAAAAACGAATGATAGGTGATCATATAGAAGCTGTAGCAGAGCGGATATTAGGCAGCGATGGGCGCGGAGGATATTATGATGGAAATAGGAAAAGAGAGTGTGTCTATCATACTCTAAATTTTGAAGATTTTTATCAAGGATGGGGCGTTACATCTAATTTGTATAAAGGAGAGCAATTATCGGTAATTATTCCTGTGCAAAATGAAGAGAAAACAATTGGAAACGTTATAGAAGAGCTTCGCAAAATTGAACCTTTTGAAATCATCGTTGTTGTAAATGGTTCGTCCGATAAAACGGCAACAATTGCAAAAGACAAGGGAGCAACAACAATTGTGTATAAAGAAGCACTTGGAAACGATGTGGGGCGTTCGCTTGGAACTTATTTTGCAAAAGGAGAAATTGTTTTATTTATAGACGGTGATTTTGTTATTCCAGCTAGTGAGCTATATCCCTTTGCAAAAGCTATTGCAGATGGAACGGATGTCGCATTAAATGATTTAAATCATTATTTAGATTTGAGAGTACCACTTCATCTTGTAACAGCATTTAAATATGCATTAAATTTAGCTTGTGATAGAAAAGATTTAGGAGTAGGCTCTCTTATTGCTGTACCTAATGCGTTTAGTCGTACTTGTTTGAAGGAAATAGGGTATAAATCATTATTGTCACCTTGTGTAGCACAAGTGAAAGCTGTACTTTCAGGTTTTGAAATCGCTTGTGTAAGTCGTGTCGATGTTGATAAGATAAACCGTATTCGTCCCAGTGAACATTTCGCAAAAATAGGTCATCCTCCAGCTGTCCTTCGAATTATTGGTGATCATATAGAAGGATTAGAGCAATTAATTGCATTAACAAACAGTCGTGGTGGATTTTACGATGGAAATAGAAAAAGAGATGTTTTATAGTGGTAACAAAAAAAGTGTACAACGTATGTACACTTTTTTGCTCTGTTATAAAAACTATAACAGATTAGGAGGTAAGAGTATTACAGCTCTACAATGGGTATCGTTCTTATATTACAAAATAGGACTCGTATATAAGAATACCAAAAAAATACAATTAAAGAAAGGGTTAATTCTAAAGAGTTTTATATGAGGTTAACACTATGTATGTAGTAGTTTGCTCAACATTTCACAAACATGTCACAACTATTTCGTCCACTTCCGAAAAAAAGTAGTATTCTAAGTGTGTAAGCTGTTATATAAAAAATCGTAGTCCTGTACTAATCAAAAATGGAGGAGATTAGGATGACTCAAGTATTAGAAAATGTAAAAAGCGCGTGGGAAAACTTTAAAGGTGAAAAATGGAAAGCAGAGATTGATGTTCGCGATTTCATTTTAAATAATGTAAACGTTTACGAGGGAGAAGACTCTTTCTTAGCGGAAGCAACTGAAGCAACGAAACAACTTTGGGATCAAGTAATGGATTTAACAACAAAGGAACGTGAAAACGGTGGCGTTCTTGATATGGATACAAAAATTGTTTCTTCTATTACATCACATGAACCAGGATATTTAAATAAAGATATTGAAAAAGTGGTCGGTTTCCAAACTGATAAACCATTTAAACGTTCTTTACAACCATATGGTGGTATTCGTATGGCAGAACAAGCTTGTGAAGCGTATGGATATGAAATGGATAAAGAACTTAGCAAGATTTTCAGAGACTGGCGTAAAACTCATAATCAAGGTGTATTTGATGCATACACACCAGAAATGAAAGCGGCTCGTAAATCAGGTGTTATTACTGGTCTTCCAGATGCGTATGGACGTGGACGTATTATCGGTGACTATCGCCGCGTAGCGCTATATGGTATAGATCATTTAATTGAAGCGAAAAAAGCTGATTATAATTTAACTGGCGGTGTAATGAGCGAAGATACAATGCGTTTACGTGAAGAATTATCTGAGCAAATGCGTGCACTTCAAGAGTTAAAACAGATGGCTGCTTCTCATGGATTCGATATTTCTAAGCCAGCTACAAATGCACAAGAGGCCTTCCAATGGTTATACTTTGCTTATCTTGCAGCAATTAAAGAGCAAAACGGGGCAGCAATGAGCCTTGGACGTACCTCTACATTCTTAGATGTTTACATTGAAAGAGATTTAGCAAATGGTACTTTAACAGAAGAAAAAGCACAAGAAATTGTTGACCATTTCATTATGAAATTACGTCTTGTGAAATTTGCAAGAACACCTGATTATAATGAACTATTCTCTGGAGATCCAACTTGGGTAACTGAATCTATCGGTGGTATGGCGTTAGACGGTCGTCCGTTAGTAACAAAAAACTCATTCCGTTTCTTGCATACATTAGATAATTTAGGACCAGCACCAGAACCAAACTTAACAGTTCTTTGGTCTAAACAATTACCAGAGAACTTTAAAAACTACTGTGCAAAAATGTCTATTAAAACATCAGCAATTCAATACGAAAATGATGACATTATGCGTGCTGACTACGGTGATGACTACGGTATTGCTTGTTGTGTATCAGCAATGAGAATTGGTAAACAAATGCAGTTCTTCGGAGCACGTGCAAACTTAGCGAAAGCATTACTATATGCGGTTAACGGTGGTAAAGATGAAAAGTCAAAAGCACAAGTTGGTCCTGAATACGCACCAATTACTTCTGAAGTATTAGATTATGAAGAAGTTATGCGTAAATTCGATATGACAATGGAATGGTTAGCTGGTCTATACTTAAATACATTAAATGTAATTCACTATATGCACGATAAATATAGCTATGAACGTATTGAAATGGCACTTCACGATACAAATGTTCTTCGTACAATGGCAACAGGTATCGCTGGATTATCTGTAGTAGCAGATTCTTTAAGTGCAATTAAATATGCACAAGTAAAACCAATTCGTGATGAAAATGGTATTGCAGTTGATTTCGAAATTGAGGGAGATTTCCCTAAATACGGTAACAATGATGATCGTGTAGATGAAATTGCAGTAAATCTTGTGAAAACATTTATGAACAAGCTTCGCAAACATAAAACATACCGTAATTCTGTTCATACAATGTCAATCTTAACAATCACATCTAACGTTGTATACGGTAAGAAAACTGGTAACACTCCAGATGGACGTCGTACTGGAGAACCATTTGCACCGGGCGCAAACCCAATGCATGGCCGTGATACAAAAGGTGCATTAGCATCATTATTATCTGTAGCTAAATTACCATATGAAGATGCACAAGATGGTATTTCAAATACATTCTCTATTATTCCAAAAGCACTTGGTAAAGAAGATGATGTACAAGTACGCAACTTAGTATCTATGCTTGATGGATATGCAATAAAAGAAGGACACCACTTAAATATTAACGTATTTAACCGTGAAACATTAATGGATGCAATGGAGCATCCTGAAAAATATCCACAATTAACAATTCGTGTATCTGGTTACGCTGTTAACTTTATTAAATTAACTCGTGAACAACAAATTGATGTAATAAACCGTACAATGCATGAAAGCATGTAAGTGAAAAAAGTATCCCTCCGCTTTTAATATATAGCGGAGGGAGGCTGTTTCAATAAAGGAGGAAGTAACATGGTAAAAGGAAGAATACATTCTGTAGAGTCTTGTGGTACTGTTGATGGCCCAGGGATTCGTTATGTCATATTTACACAAGGGTGTTTATTACGTTGTCAATATTGTCATAATGCTGATACATGGGAAATCGGTAAAGGTAAAGAAATAACAGTTGAAGAAGTGATGCAGGATGTGACATGTTACCTTCCATTTATTGAAGCTTCTGGAGGCGGTATAACAGTTAGCGGTGGAGAGCCACTATTACAGCTAGACTTCTTAATTGAGTTGTTTAAAAAGTGCAAAGAAGCTGGTATCCATACAACAATCGATTCTTCTGGCGGTTGTTATTCTGAAGAACCAGAATTCCAAAATAAGCTAGATATTTTAATGGAGTATACAGATTTAGTTTTATTGGATTTGAAGCATATTGATTCAAAGAAACATCGTAAATTAACAGGGAAACCAAATGAACACATTTTACAATTTGCTCGTTATTTATCGGATAGAAAGAAACCAATTTGGGTAAGACATGTATTGGTTCCCGGTGTTACCGATGGTGAAGAGGATTTGCAAAAATTATCAAACTTTATTCAAAGTCTATCTAATGTTAAGAAAGTGGAAGTGCTGCCATATCATAAGCTCGGTGTTTATAAATGGGAGGCACTTGGACATAAGTATCCACTTGCGGATGTGAATCCACCGACAGAAGAAAATGTTGAACATGCAAAACATATTTTACAAGCAGTCTAACCTAAACATTTGGTTAGGCTTTTTGTTTCTTCATAATAAAATCTAGAGTATATATTTAGAAAAGAGTATACTGAAAAGGGAATATCCATATTTTTGTAAAGAATAAGCGGAGAAATTTACATAATTGTAAAGGGAAATCAAAATAGTAAAAAGAATTAAGAAGTAAAAGAGTGAGTATTATGGAATATAGAACATTTGTAAGTTATTGCGAAAGCTCTTATAGGAAAGTATAATGTAAAGATATGAGCACAGATAGGATTAAGGGGTCAATCTTATATGCTTTGCATATCCACGACAGATACATAGCTAACAGGAAAGTATTAGAATCCGAGTATGTAGTTTTTAAGGAAAATGTTTTTCCTATTGTCGTATATGCAATATGGAGAAACAAAAAGCTAGGAGTGGATTTGTTTGATAAAAAACCCCAAGGTTTTAATATTAACTGCACATTACGGTAACGGTCATGTGCAAGTGGCAAAAACATTAGAACAAACATTTCGCCAAAAAGGAATCGAAGATGTAATTGTATGCGACTTGTTTGGAGAATCACATCCAGTTATAACCGATATTACAAAATATTTATATTTAAAAAGCTATACGGTAGGAAAAGAATTATATCGTTTGTTTTATTATGGTGTAGAGAAAATTTATGATAAAAAAATAGCATCTTGGTATGCGAATTTTGGGAGAAAGCGTTTGAGGACGCTATTACAGGTGGAGAAACCGGATATTGTTATTAATACCTTTCCAATCATCGCTGTACCAGAATTGAAAAAGCAAATAGGTATTTCTATTCCTGTTTATAACGTATTAACGGATTTTTGCGTGCATAAAATATGGATCCATCGAGAAGTAGATCGTTATTTTGTAGCAACCGATCATGTGAAAAAAGTGATGGTTGATATCGGTGTACCTGCAGAACAAATTGTTGAAACAGGGATTCCGATTCGTAGCAGTTTTGAGCTAAAGATAAATCCAGCAATTATATATAATAAATATCAGTTATGTAAGGATAAAAAGATGTTACTAATTGTAGCAGGTGCTCATGGTGTGCTAGGGAGTGTAAAAGAGCTATGCCAGTCATTTATGTCAGTACCAAACTTACAAGTAGTTGTCGTTTGTGGGAAAAACGAAGCTTTAAAGCAGGATTTAATGGAACTACAGGAACAAAGTTCTGATGCTTTAAAAGTATTTGGTTATGTTGAAAACATTGATGAATTGTTCCGTGTTACTTCTTGTATGATTACGAAGCCAGGTGGTATTACATTAAGCGAAGCAGCAGCATTACAAGTACCTGTCATTTTATATAAACCTGTCCCAGGACAAGAGAATGAAAATGCGTTGTATTTTGAAAAACAAGGGGCTGCAGTTGTAATTCGTGATGATAGTGAAGTTTTTGCAAAAACAGAGGCGTTATTACAAGATGATATGAAGCTTCTTCAGATGAAAGAAGCAATGAAAAGTATTTATCGTCCTGAGCCAGCTGGTCATATTGTGGATACAATTTTGGCAGAAAATCATGCAGAGCCGAATCATATACCTATTAAATCACCAGTTCTTGCCGAATCTTTTACTTAATATGAAACCCTCTTTTAAGCATTTAAAGAGGGTTTTTTTATTGTTGTAAAAAAAATAAACGTGAAGTATTAACTTATCCCGCTATTTGTGGGCAGTAAGACCCCTACCTCAAAATTCACCGAAAGCAAAGAAGTTAGGTTGGGGTCGGGCTGCCCGTAAAAGCCCGATTGGTGAGGGCTAATAATCAGTGGGGATAAACAAAACTCCCACTGATTAAAGTTTCACTTTATCCACAAAGGATTGCGCTTCTATTAGACAGTAAAGTCGGAATATTAACAGCTATATCCACATAATCCACAATTTTTAGAAAATTATCCACAATTCTCACGTTTAGAATTCATTTAAATAAATGAATTCGTAAAATACTTTTGTAATTTATGCACAATTCTACGGTTTTTGTGGATAAGGTTGTCCACAAAAAAGGTTCCTTATAAATAAGGAACCTTTTTTGCTAATTCATTGGAAAATATTATGTAATGAAACTGAATAATTAGGGGGGAAACCTTCTAATTATTCAGTTTCACTTTAAATACTTTTTGAGCGATAGCCCGCTGCACGATCTGCTTTTCGAAATTCTCGCTGATAGAGAACTTCTTGTGTACTAGATAATGTGTTTTTTGCTTTATCACGTTTCTTTTTATCCATTACAAATCACCTCGTGTCCTAAAGTCACTATCTATCGTTTCCAAAGACATGGGGTGATATACATATATGTCAAACTAGAAATGATTAATTATCATTTCTGAATTTTTAGATTACGCTTCTTTTAATTGGTGTGCTTCTTGGAATGTTGTATCTCGCATTGTTGCAAGTGTATACTGATCTTTTGGAATTTCATATAAATTATATACTTCTTCATGCGCGTTAATTTCATCATAAACGGCTTTTCTTGTTTCGTTTGCTAGATTTACATATTGTAGTTTTTCGGCAGCTTTAATAGACCGAATATTTATTTTACGAATACGCATAAAAATCGTTTCAATATCTAATTCATAGAAAAGTTCGCTAAAAAATGAATCTTTCGCCAATTTATTATATCCTTTACCATGATATGGTTTGCCAAGCCAAGTTCCGAGGAATCCAGCTTTTTCTTGCACATCAAATAAAGTAATTGTGCCGATGGGGTTACCCCATTCATCTAAAATTGTGCGTGAGATTAATTCTCCACGCTCTTCGGCTTCGATTGTTTGTTTCGTTAAAAATAAATATTCTTCATAAGAATAGGCCTTTTGACGCACAAAAGGGAAGACAGCAGGATCCACCATTAATTCGTATAGAACGTGGCTGTCGTGTAAGTCGCGTTTTTTCAACACACTAACTCCTCCTCACACGAGGGTAGCATGACGAAAAAGCACCCACCCTCGAAATTTTTATATCAATCTTTAAAAAATTTCGGGGTGGGAATCGAACCCACTAGAACCAGTTTCTAACGCTGGTGGCGCACCATTTGCCTTCCCCATTCATCAATTTGAAAATGATAATCACGACACAAATTGATTATGGTTTCATTCAGTTTATAATCGTATAATACTGTATCTAGTCAAAAAAATAAACTAGTTTTTTTTATTTTTTTTGTAAATTATTTTTCCGTCAATCATAGTGAGTACAGGCTTGGCTAAATAATGGAAAGGATGATGTGTCCATAACACGAGGTCAGCATCTTTTCCAACATCAATGCTTCCAATTCTATCCTCCAAACGTAAATTTCGAGCTGGGAAAATAGTGATTCCTTCCAACGCTGTTTTCTCATCTAATCCTTCTCTTACTGCAATGGCAGCGCAAACATTTAAATATTGAATTGGTGTATAAGGGTGGTCGGTTGTAATAGAAACTTCTACTCCATTTTTCGATAAAATATGATAAGTATCCCACGTTTTGTTTTTTAATTCAATTTTCGAACGTCGCGTAAGAGTAGGTCCAACTGAAACTTTTAAATTGTGTTTCGAAAGCTCTTCAACAATAAAGTGTCCTTCTGTACAATGTTCAATACGTAAATCAAGATTGAATTCTGTCGCAAAGCGTAAAGCTGAAGTGATATCATCTGCGCGGTGAGCGTGGATACGTACCGGTATTTCTCGGCGGAGTGCTTTTAAAATAGGTAGCATTCGAAAATCAGCTTCATGCCCGTAGTGTTGTGCGTCATAGAATGATTCACGAAGTAACCCCATAATTCCCATACGTGTTATTGATTCTTTTGTGCCGTTGCTATGGAACTTTTTAGGGTTTTCTCCAAAGGCAATTTTTAAACCAGCAGGTTCCTGAATAATCATATGATCAATACAAGTTCCAGCAGTTTTTATTACACAAGTAGTACCGCCGATAATGTTTTGGCTTCCGGGCATCACGTGAACAGTCGTAACACCATTTTGTACAGCGTCTTGAAATGCAATATCAAAAGGATGAATCCCGTCTAAAGAACGGATATGTGGTGTTGAAACTTCGGATGTTTCATTTGCATCATTACCAGCCCAACCAGTACCTTCATCGTAGAGGCCAAGGTGAGTATGAACATCAATAAATCCAGGCAAGAGATGAAGAGCTCGTGCATCTATAACGGTCATATCCTGAGTAGTATCAATATGAGGTTTGACCGCGGCAATGCGTTCTCCTATAACGAGTACATCTCCTTGAAACTTTTGGGATGTAATAGGATATACAATGGCTTGTTTGAGCAATATTTTCATAGAGACCTCATTTCCGTCACCTTGTAATGTGTAGAATAGGTTTAGACAAAGTAACTGAAAGGTTTTTCGTGTAGTAATGCTCCGGTGTTTAAAAAGTAAGAAGTCTTGGAGGAGATAGACTACCCGTAAAACTGTATTTTAAAAGTACTACATTGTATGCAAGAGGATATTTTGTAATGCATGGTTAACTGTTGGAAATGTGTATTGATATCCATGTTTAATAGCTTTATTGGGTAATACATGTTGCCCTTCTAATACAAGTATACTCATCTCACCGAGTAAAGCGCGAAGTACAAATGAAGGAACAGGTAGCCAATGAGGTCGCCTAGTTATAGTGGCAATAATTTCACCGAACTCTTTCATCCGTATTGGCGTTGGCGCTGTAATATTAAAAGGTCCGTCAATTTCTTTTTTGTGAATGATGAAATCAATCATGCGAACGACATCGTCTATATGAATCCATGATAACCATTGGTTTCCAGATCCAAGTGTACCGCCGATATATAATTGATAGGGAAGTAGCATTTTTGGAAGAGCTCCTCCATCTGCGCCCAATACGACTCCAAATCTTGTGTAGACAGTTCTTATTCCAATGGAGCGGGCTTTAGATGCTTCTTGCTCCCACAAATATACTGTGTTTGCTAAAAAGTCATCTCCTGGAGTCTCTTGCTGTTCTGTAAAAGATTCGGTTTCAGATGTCCCATAGTATCCAATGGCACTTGCATTAATAAATGTGTGTGGCTTTGTTTCAAGTGTTTGTAATTGTTTAATGAGTCCTTTTGTTGTTTGAATTCTACTGTTTAAAATTGATTCTTTTTGTTTTTTTGTCCATCTACTATTAATAGATTCTCCAGCTAGATTAATAACTACATCGATAGAGGAGAGAGGGAAGGTCTGTAAATCCGGTGTCCACTGTACGTATTGAAGGTTAGTGTGTGAAGTTTCAGTAATTTTTTTTCGAGTAAGAATGTAAACAGTAAATCCCTTTTGAATAAAAAAACTAGAAAGGGATTTGCCTATAAAGCCAGAGCCACCAGAAATTGCGATTTTCACAATCATTTCCTCCTCATTATATATATTCTTGAAAAGAAAAAACGTTCCTTGACTATGTTAAAATAATAGAGAGGTGAGAGTATGACTGTCATTACAAAAATAGAAGTGCAAAAACGATCGAAAGAACGATTTAATATTTATATTGATAAAGGTCAGGGCGAAGAGTACGGGTTTAGTGTGAATCAATCAATCTTAATGAAACATGGGTTACAAAAAGGCTTAGAAATTGATGAAGTAGCGTTAGGGAATATTTTGTACAATGAAGAGGTACAAAAAGCATATTTACAAGCGATTTCCTATTTATCCTATCAAATGAGAACAAAACAAGAAATAGAAGATTTCTTACGAAAAAAAGAAGTGGGACAGGCCATCATCTCTGAAGTCGTTTCGAAATTATTACATGATCGATACATTAATGATAAAGAGTACGCTATTTCATACGTACGAACGCAAAGTAATGTGAATCAAAAAGGTCCAACTGTTATTAGGAGAGGGCTATTAAGTAAAGGTGTTCAGGATTTAATCATTACACATAGTTTACAAGAGTATCCAAAGGAGAAGCAAATGGAGAATGCTTTGTTTCTTATAGAAAAGAAGAAAAAATCTTATCAAAAGCATTCATTTTTACAAATGAAGCTAAAGTTAGATGAAATGCTTGTTCGTAAAGGATATTCTAGAGATGTGATTCAAATTTGCTTGGAAGAATTGAAAGACGAAAAAGATGACGAACAGCAAGAAGAAGCGTTACACTATCATGGGAATAAATATTATGAGAAATATAAGAAGTATGATGGTTGGACATTCGAAAATAAGGTGAAGCAAGCGTTATATCGAAAAGGATTCTCTATTGATGAGATAGATATATTTTTACAAATGAAACGTGAAGAGGGATGAGGAAATAAGATGGGTACGCCAAAACGCTACAGTGAAATGACACCACATGAGCTAAGGGAAGAAATTGGGGTTTTGAAGGAGCAAGCAGTAAAGGCTGAGCAACTTGGAATTGTAAATGAATTCGATGTATTAATGAGAAAAATGGCTATGGCTCGTGCTTATATGATAGATATAAATAAATTCCATATTGGTGAGACATATGAATTAGTAGAAGAACCTGGTGTGGTATTTAAAATTACGTATTTCAATGGGGTATTTGCTTGGGGATATAAGCAACATGATAATGAAGAGATTGGAATACCAATTTCCTTGCTACAAGAAAAATAAAAACCAGAGAGCGAATCTCTCTGGTTTTCATCTTTGGTAGGCGTTAAAGGAGATAGGAGATTCTAAAATTGGCGTTTTTTACATTCATTTGCCAGTATAATGAGAGACTGGGTTTGTTGCGTCTGTCCGTTAACTTGCGCTTTCGCATGTTTTGGACGAGTCCACGTATGGTTAAATAATTCAGAACGACGATCTAAATGGTCACGGTAGCTCATCTTTATCACCTCGTGTAGGAATTTAATTTGTACTACTCTTCCTGCTGATTTGCAGCACGCATACGCTCTTGTGGGTGCGTGTTAATTGTGCCGTTAGGTCGTTTCGAAGCGAAGCGTGATTTCGCTTTCGGTTGACCGTCGATTTTGCTGTTGTTTTTTGACTCAGACCAAAATTCGGCTTGTCTACCCATTAAGAACGCCCCCTCATTATCAGTCGATACCCCTTTAAGAAGTATCACTTATAGAATGTGCAAAATAGAAGAAACTATCCTTTAGAAATTAAGGGAATAAATAGGTAAAAGGAGAATAGAACATGAATGATATTTATGAAACATTAACGAAAGAATTATTAGATAAAAATGACAACCTTTCTTACGCACAAGCTCGTGCATGGGTTGAATTACTGTGGGAAGACTTCCGAACAACTTATGCTAAATCAGGTCGTTACCAAGGTGAGGAAATGACTGAACAAGTGGTACGAACATGGGTTAATAATCATGGAGGGCGCCTTCATGAAATGCGTACAAATAATCCGAAGTATAGTCATTTAATCAATCAAGAAGATCATTTGAAACATTAAAAAAAGCGACGTAGGTCGCTTTTTTTAATGTGGAAGCAATTCCAGTTTCTTTCGAAGTTTCTCTTCGCTGAAAATCCATCCTGTATATGAACTAATAATATTTAAATTTTGATCGAGCTGAACGATTGCGACGAATGGATAATAATCTTTACTTCGATACCGCAAATCAATAAATCGAACTTCATAATAGTTATCATAATCGAAAATATCCCAGCGATATACAGGCGAGAAAGATAAGAAAGCAGATATATTTTCATCTCGCACAGCGGCTTGCATAATGGCGGTATTCGGGAACGGTAAGCGATTAAATTTATCGTATACAAGGATGTTACCGCGGTGCCATCTTGCTACGTAGTAATGTTCAGTTGTAACGACGGCTAAATGATAATGATAAAATTTGTAAGAAGGAGAAATAATTACTTTCTCTACATTTTTGAAACGTTTGTATACTACACTTTTAATATTTCGATGCATCATAATGCGGCCGATATAGTAAACAAACATTAATATATACGCTGCTAAAGCAGTATAGCCTTTATGTGCTCCGACAAGCATACAGGCGATAGCAAGTATATGGATAAAGAAAATGACAGTATCAAACGTATTAATTATGCCGAGCGCTACCCATTTTTTTGTGAAGGGCCTTAATGCCTGTGTACCATAGGCATTGAAAATATCCACAAAGACATGAAGAAAGACGGCAATAAATGACCAAAGTAGTAGATGCAGATAGGGAGCGTCTGAAAAGAAGGCGAAAGAGATGCCACTTATAAGGAGTGACCAAAGGATCACTGCAGGGATGGAATGAGTAATCCCGCGATGATTTCTTATATATTTAGCGTTATTACGCAATTTTAAAACTGTATCGATGTCAGGAATATTGGAACCGGCAATTGTTGCAAGCATCACTGCTTGTGGCCCAATATCACTTTGTGCTATAGCTGGATCTAATGTTGCCAAACTGCCTAGAGTAACGCCCATAACAAGGTGAGTGGCTGTGTCCATAGAAATCCACCTCCGTTTTTTATTAATGTAACTCTTTTTATTCGATACCTCAAGTCCTTTGCCTTCTATTTCCTATGTCATCTTACTTAAATTTTTTCCTAAAATCTTTATAATAGTACGTATATGCAAAAAAATGAGGGGGATCAAGTTTGACACTTGAAATATTAAATGAGTTTAACATAGAACAGTTTCAAAATGATTTAATTGGTTGGTTTGAAAAAGAACAACGTGATTTACCGTGGCGAAAAAATAAAGATCCATACCGTGTTTGGGTTTCAGAAATTATGTTACAGCAAACAAGGGTAGAGGCTGTAAAACCATATTACGCAAATTTTATGGGGAAGTTTCCTACGCTTGAAGCGCTAGCAACTGCCGATGATGAAGAAGTATTAAAAGCATGGGAAGGCTTAGGTTATTATTCTAGAGCACGAAATTTACATGCTGCAGTAAAAGAGGTAAAGGAAGTATACGGCGGGACAGTACCGAGCGATGTAAAGAAAATTGAAAAATTAAAAGGAGTGGGACCATATACAAAAGGTGCCATTTTAAGTATTGCATATGGCATACCAGAGCCAGCGGTTGATGGAAATGTTATGCGCGTATTATCTCGTATTTTATCAGTGTGGGATGATATTGCAAAACCGAAAACGAGAAAAGTTTTTGAAGAGATTGTGCGTGAAATTATTTCTATAGAAAATCCATCTTATTTTAACCAAGGTTTGATGGAATTAGGGGCATTAATTTGTATACCGAAAAATCCATCTTGTTTACTTTGTCCTGTACGTGAACATTGCAGAGGGTATGCTGAAGGTGCTCAAAAAGAACTACCAGTGAAGAGTAAAGCGAAAGCACCTACAATGGTACCGCTCGTTGCGGGAGTACTTCAAACTGAAGATGGCCGTTACGTAATTAATAAACGCCCAAGTACGGGATTACTGGCTAATATGTGGGAGTTCCCGAATATTGAACTAAGTGAAGGTATTCGTAATCAAAAACAACAGCTTACGGATTATATGAAGGAGAGCTTTGATCTCTCTGTTTCTATTGATGAATACGCGATGAATGTACAACATACTTTTACACATCGTACTTGGGATATCTTCATATTTTACGGAAAAGTAACAGGTAATATTGTCGAAACGGATACATTAAAGTTTGTATCGAAAGAAGCGTTTGAACAGTTACCTTTCTCGAAATCACATCGTACAATTTACGAAAAGTGTGTTGAGAAAATTACAATGCAGTAAAGTGAAACTTTAATCAGTGGGGGTTTTCTTCATCCCCCACTGATTATTAGCCCTCACCAATCGGGCTTTTATGGGCAGCCCGACCCCAACCTAACTTCTTTGCTTTCGCTGCATTTTGAGGTGGGGTCTTACTGCCCGGCAAATAGCGGGATAAATAATAAAAACGTGTTCCAGAACTTTGGAACACG
The DNA here is from genome assembly GCF_046534555.1 of Bacillus sp. SIMBA_074. Classification (NCBI taxonomy): domain Bacteria; kingdom Bacillati; phylum Bacillota; class Bacilli; order Caryophanales; family Bacillaceae; genus Bacillus; species Bacillus sp. SIMBA_074. The sequence goes on from NZ_JAWRYM010000007.1 coordinate 192,913, forward strand.
TTTTTTTATATTGAAAATAAATTTGTATTTTGAGGTTGAAAATCCACGCGTTTATAATCCGCCCCGTGACTCGATTTCTTTAACAACTTCTTTATAAATCGTTTGTCCCTCTACATTTAGATAAGGCATAATTTGCTGAAATGAATGATGAAAATAAGCTAATTCATCCTCTTTCCATTCATTTTTGGAAATCATAGTTAGCTCAGTCATATCACGTCCAGTATACATATTCCCACCTCCATCATATGTAGTTTGAATGAGTGATAAGAGATATATACGTGAATTTTTAAAAAGAAAATTAGGGATAACTTCTAAGTGAATTGGTTACATTATTGATTGTGGAGGTGAGAAAGATGAGTAAAAAACAACAAGGTTATAATAAGGCAACTTCTGGTGCTAGCATTCAAAGTACAAATGCTAGCTATGGTACAGAGTTTGCAACTGAAACGAATGTACAAGCAGTAAAACAAGCGAACGCACAATCAGAGGCACAGAAAGCACAAGCTTCTGCTGCTCAAAGTGCAAATGCTAGTTATGGTACAGAGTTTGCAACTGAAACAGATGTGCATGCAGTGAAAAAACAAAATGCACAATCAGCTGCAAAACAATCACAATCTTCTAGTTCAAACGAGTAATGAAAGAAAAACACTTCTCCAATTCGAGAGAAGTGTTTTCTTTGTGTGCGTGTCACTGTAATGAAAATAAAGGGAACGACATAACTTCTAATAAGTCAACAAATATAGTCAAAGGAGAAAGAAGTTCACGATTAGAAAATATGTAATAGGAATTATAAATGGCGAATGAATCAAAAAGGGGGTAAGTGATGAACGATTTTGATAAGTTGGTAGGAGAGCAGTTGGAAACGATGGATGAGCTTTTAAAGTTACAATCACATTTAGAGAAGTATCAGCAAATTGAAATGAGTGGAAGGGATACGTGCGATAAAAAAGAATTGCATTTTATCCGTCAAGAAATATACAGAACAGAAATAGCATTAAAACTTTTGCATGAAAAATTTGAACAGCAAACGAATAATGTGATTCAATCTTTTGAAACCGAAAAAATAATTTCAAATTAAGGGTGAGATATGTTGTTGATTTTAGGTGAAAAGTCCTTTCTTAAACAGAGGTGAGGGGGCTTTTCTTTTTGTTATATCTTCGTTTAATCTTCTAAAATACGTATTGCTAATTCATAGGAAATGTTCCTTCGTTAAAAGGGTTAGTGATGGGGTATTCAATAATACAAACTTCATTATATTCCTCATGAAAACAAGTGTCCTATCGCTTTAGTTTTAAAATTTTGACAAAAAAGTTATAATAGAAAAAAAGTGAATGCAGTTCAAGGGGTAGTTAAGACAACTTAAGAAAAGCATTTGCGGTTGAAAGAAGGGAGCATATATGGGATTTCCCAAAGAAGGAGAAAAGGTACAAATACATAGTTATAAACATAATGGCTCCATTCATAGAATGTGGGAAGAGACAACAATTTTAAAAGGGACGCAGAGCCTTGTGATCGGAGCAAATGATCGTACAGTAGTTACGGAATCAGATGGTCGAACATGGGTTACTCGCGAACCTGCGATTTGTTACTTCCATGCTAATTATTGGTTTAATGTAATTGGAATGCTGAGAGAAGAAGGAGTATATTATTATTGTAATTTAAGTTCTCCTTTTGCATATGACTCTGAAGCATTAAAGTATATTGATTACGACTTAGACATTAAAGTGTACCCAGATATGACATATACACTTTTGGATGAAGATGAGTATGAAAAGCATAGTCAAATCATGCAGTATCCACCTGTTATTGATACAATTTTAAAACGAAATGTAGCACATTTAACACAGTGGATTCATCAAAGAAAAGGTCCATTCGCACCGGATTTCGTAGATATGTGGTACGAAAGATATTTAATGTACAGAAATTAAAACAAACCTGCAGGGAATTTCCCGGCAGGTTTGTCCTATTAGAGGGGGGATTATGTGCAAGGTATAAAAAGATATTTACAATTTGTTAAACCATATCGATGGCTTATTGCTATTACAATTATTATTGGTCTTGTGAAGTTCGGTATCCCGCTTATTATGCCATGGTTATTAAAGTATATTATTGATGATGTTATTCAAGGCACGGGATCGCTTCAAGAAAAAACGTCTCAATTAATAACCGCAATTGGGATTGCTTTTTTTATTTTTGCAGTAGTAAGACCGCCGATAGAATATTATCGTCAATATTTTGCGCAGCGCATTGCCAATACAATACTACACGATTTACGAAAATACATTTTTGGGCACTTGCAAAAATTAAGCTTACGTTATTATTCGAACACAAAAACAGGGGAGCTTATTTCACGTGTAATCCATGATGTAGAACAAACGAAGGACTTTGTAATTACTGGTCTTATGAATGTCTGGTTAGATACTGCAACAATTGTTATTGCCATTATCGTTATGTTTTCTATGAATATAAAATTAACCTTTGTTGCTTTATTAATCTTACCTATTTATGTAGTTGCAGTGAAATATTTTTTCGGGCGCCTTCGAAAATTGACGAAAGAGCGCTCGCAAGCGTTAGCAACTATGCAAGGGTATTTACATGAACGTATTCAAGGGATGCAAGTGACACGTAGTTTTGCATTAGAAGAGTATGAAAGAGGACAGTTTGAAAAGAGAAATAATGAATTTTTAACGAAAGCACTAACTCATACGAGTTGGACGGCGAGAACGTTTTCGGTAGTGAATACGTTAACGGATTTAGGGCCGTTACTTGTTATTGGTTTTGCGGCATATGAGGTAATTCAAGGGTCGTTAACACTGGGTACGATGGTTGCTTTTGTTGGATATATGGATAGTTTATATAGTCCGCTTCGTCGCCTTGTTAATTCATCTACAACATTAACACAGTCTTTCGCCTCGATGGATCGAGTGTTTGAATTGTTGGATGAAAAATACGATATTGTTAATGTGCCAAATGCGGTGCAAACGAAAAGGCTAGATGGGGAAGTTATATTTGATAATGTTTCTTTTCGTTATAATGCGGATGAAAAAGAAATATTGCATAATCTGTCATTAACTATGCGCCCGGGAGAGAAGGTTGCGCTTGTAGGGGCAAGTGGAGGAGGAAAGTCATCTCTTGCTAGTTTAATTCCGCGTTTTTACGATGTTTCTGAAGGTGCAGTTTATATAGACGGGATAGATGTAAGAAAGTATAATATGAGAAATTTACGTAGTCATATTGGAATTGTGCTACAAGATAATTTATTATTTAGCGATACAATCGGGGCTAATATTTTATATGGCAATCCGAAAGCTACAGAGGCGGAAGTGATTTCAGCTGCCAAAGCTGCACAAATTCATAATTTTATTACAGAGTTGCCAGAGGGCTATGATACTGTCGTTGGGGAACGTGGTGTGAAATTATCTGGTGGACAAAGACAGCGTGTAGCAATCGCACGGGTTTTTCTAAAGAATCCGTCTTTACTTATATTAGATGAAGCAACTTCCGCTTTAGATTTAGAAAATGAACGATATATTCAAGAGGCACTGCAAACGTTAGCTGCAGATCGGACAACAATTATTATTGCACATCGATTAGCGACGATTACGCATGTTGATACAATTATTTATGTTGAAGATGGTGAAATAAAAGAAAAGGGTTCTCATGAAGAGTTAATGAAAAAGAGGGGGTTTTATTACAATCTATATCAACTTCAGCATATAACAGAAACAGCTCCTTTAGCGTAAAAGGAGCTGTTTTTTTATTCGTCTTCTTTTTTATCTTCGATTTGGAGTTCGCTTTCTGGTTTATGGTATGTGTAGAAGCTATCCACAAGTAAATCTAAATGCTCTACTTCCTCACTGTAGTTAATAATTGAAGAAATAAGAGGGAAGAGGTGTAACCATATTTTATATGCTTCCTCATCGTCTTTATTTTGATAATCCATAAAGATATCAATCAATTCTTGTTTACCGGTTTCAACTTCATCAAGCATCTCAACGGATTGTTGTTTCTTTGCTTTACCAATAAATTTTAATAACACTTGTTCGTGATAATGCGTTAATGAATCAAGTTCGTTTTGAATAGATTCCTGAAACTCTTCTGGCATATAGCGCAGTTCATTTTCGGTGCGATGTAATGATTTTAACGTGCTTAAAGCGCGGCTTGTTGTCGCTAACATTTGTCTGAATAAAACGAGCTTACGAATTTTCGCGAATTGTATTTTTTTCGTATAGCTTCTTTCTTCTTTATACAGCAAATAGTAATGATTTAGTTTAATCATTTTTTCTTTCATGCGATCAATATCGGTTTTTAGCGTTGTAAAATCAGAAGCTTGCCTACTGTTCATACGAATCCATTTAACAATTTCCTCTGTATTATCAACGATGCGATGGTAAAGTTTTGTTTCATATTTTGGCGGCATAAATACTAAATTTACAAGCGAAGCCGCAATAATTCCAATCATAATCGTCGCGAATCGAAGTAAGGCAAAATTAAAGAAATCTTCGCCTTGATACTCCATAATGGCGATAACTGTTACTAAAGCGAGTGATATTGTTTTTTCTAAGCGTAATTGTAAAGTAAGAGCAATTACTAATATACACGTTAATCCAATAATAAAAGGATTATGTCCAAAAGCAGTAGCAAATACGATAGCGAATACAGCACCAATTACGTTTGCTTGAATTTGCTCAAGAGCAGTTAAATACGAGCGGTATACAGACGGTTGAACAGCAAAGATAGCTGAGATTCCCGCAAATACAGGACTCGGTAATTGAAGTAAAATACAAGCAAATAAAGCTAATGTAATGGCAATACCCGTTTTTAAAATGCGAGCACCAAGTTTCATACCCTTATTGATATCCTTTCTCTTGTCATAATGAATGTACAACATGATACTATACATTCATTACAATATGTTAGCAAGTGATATTTTAGTGACGTTAAAAAGTTTAATAAATAAATTACAATCAATTTATAATTTCTCCAAATTCTCTTTAAACATCTATTCTTTAATAAAAAAACCTGCTGAATTTCAGCAGGTTTCAAATTGTTATTCTAGATTACTATGCGATGCTCGCTTCGTCAATTTTTTTATGAAAATAAATATTGTACATGTCATTCAGTTGAAATAGATGGATCCGCCTGTTCTTTTTTCGGGATGATTTCATAGAAGTGAAGCTGGATATCATCTAATAATGGTGTTAACAAAGCGACTTCTTCATATTGTTCGTGCTCATTTAATACACGAATGTAGTCTAATAATAATTCATTCACATCTTGCAAACCATTTTTACTAATTGGCTGCAATGTTACATTTGCACCTTTAGCAATTCTTCTTTTTAAAGCGTGTTCTGTTAAACCTAAGTTTGGCTCATGATGTAAATAAACAACACCACCAGTCATGCCGGCACAAATCCATGGACCAGGATCTCCTAAAACAAGAGCGCGACCATTTGTCATATATTCAAAAGCAAATCCTTTTATATTAGAATATACTCCGATATTTCCTTGTTCTTTTTCGCGGAGTGGTTTTGTAATTCTGCCTCCAATTATCATATCTGCTCCAGAAAGGCGAATGCCAGCACGAGCATCAGCGTTACCTTGCACGTATAATGCACCTTTTTGAGCACCGTATCCAAATCCTTTTCCGACAGAACCATTATAATATGTTCCATCTGTTCCTTTTGCTTTCGTTATATAAATGCCACCGCCAAATGAAGTTTTTCCAATTCCATCTTGCGCGCCACCATTTACGTGTATAAATAAGTTCTCGCTATTGTACGCGCCTAATCCGTTTCCAGGAACAGATCCGTTTGTATACTTTAATGTAAGTGGTTCAAGATGAGTGTTTTCATATAATTTGCTACGAATACGATAACAGGATTCTAGACCGCCCATTACGCGTTGCTCTACGCCGACGCTTACTAATTCTTTTGACTGGAGAGAATTTGTTGTTTCAAATTGTTTTTCTTGTACAGATGCCGTTATTTTCACAGATGAATCTTCTATCGTTTGTATTAAATTACGTAAGTCTAATAAGTCCTTGCCTCGAGTTTGTTCTAATAAATCCGATCGTCCGATAATATCTTGTAAGTTTGTGTAACCGAGCTGCCCTGTTAAACGTTTCAATTCTGTACCGAAAGTAGTGAATAGGCTTAATAGCCCTGTAACTGCGCTTTCTAATTCACGTGGAACGAAACGGCGCAGTCCATGTTCTTTCGCTTGAGCTTCAGATTCAATTTGTGTTGCAATTCCGACGTGGCACGTATCAAGATGACAACCACGGCAAGTTGTACAGCCAATTGCAATCATTGATAATGTGCCAAATCCGATCCGGTTTGCTCCGAGGAGCATGATTTTTAAGGCGTCATTTACACTTCGAATACCGCCATCTGCCCAAATCTCTACTTTATGTCTCATATTTGCTTCTAGTAACGCATTGTGAGCAGCCTTAACACCAATCTCTACAGGAAGACCAACATGTTGCAATGCGTGAATACGCGCAGCACCTGTTCCGCCATCAAATCCACTAATGTTAATAAAGTCAGCGCCAGCTTTTGCGATACCGACAGCAATTGTTCCGATGTTAGGAACGACAGGAACTTTTACAGCTACTTTAGCAAGATGATTAGCCGTTTTAATTTCTGTAATCATTTGAGCCAAGTCTTCAATTGAATAAATATCATGGTTGTTAGAAGGTGAAATTAAATCCGAACCAATTGTAGCATTACGTGCTTCCGCAATTTTGGCAGTCACTTTTGAACCAGGCAAATGTCCACCTTCACCAGGCTTTGCTCCTTGACCTATTTTAATTTCAATTAAATTTGATGAATTTAGTAGTTCAGCGTTTACTCCAAATCGGCCAGATGCAACTTGTTGTCCGCGTGTATGTGGGTACTTACCAATCATATCTTTAATTTCGCCGCCTTCACCGTTCAAACTAATCATATTTAGCTGATCGGCAGCTTCTGCATACGCGCGAAAGGCAATTTCATTTTGAGAACCAAATGACATAGAACTAATAATAAATGGTAAATCATGATTGTGAATGCCGATGGACACTTCTTCAGTCGGAACTACATGCTGTGCTTGTTTTGTTTGAACAAGGTGCCTGATTGCGATGGGAGTGTTTTCTTCTAATTCACTTAACTTGTCGCGATAATCATCATAAGAGTTTCCTTTTGCAACATCACCAATTGCTTTCCAAATCCGCGGGAATATATGAAATGATTTTCGCATTCTAACTTTTGGATTGTTAAAATCCTCAGCTCGAATTTTTGCATCTTCAGCAAGTGATTCAAGTGAAAAAGCTAAATTATTTGAACCGCAGAAGTTTGTAATTTGTAATATATTTGCGATTTCCTCATGTAATCCAATAGAGGAGAAGAGGCGACCGTAACCGCGTAATTCATGAATTCCAATCGTTGAAATTACTTTCTCTAGTCCTTTATTAAGTGCGGTATACAAATTAGTAATTGGTACTTTTGTTTCATCATTTACCGTTGCGAACAATAAATATGGATTAATACCATCTGCCCCTAATCCGTATAGCGTGACGATATCGTGTAAGGAGCGAAGGGCACCGGAACGTATAACGAGAGAGCATTTCCGGCGTAATTTATTTTCAGTTAATGCTTGATGTACTTTAGCAGTAACTAAATGTGGGTCAATCCATAACAGTTCATTTTGATGAGATTTAGCATCATCTAATAATAGTAGGGAAGCACCATTTTTAACGGCTGCTATCGCTTCGGAACTAATTCGATTTAATGCGATTTGTAGAGTTTCTGATGGACTAAATGTAATAGAAATTGTAGAGACAGAGCTATGAGTAATGAATAGCTGTATAAGTTGTTCGTACGTAATCGTGTGTAAGTCTGACGCGATAGATTGAGCTAAATGCCCTTCTAAAATAATGGGTGAAAGCATCTCGATTACAAATGGTTGTTTAGAGTTATCTAATAAACCCGGACGCTCTCCGAGTACAGTACGTGTGGAGAAGTGTTCAACTTCTCGATCGCGATCGATTGCTGGATTTGTAACAACGGCTACACTTTCCTTAATGAAATCAGCAATATTTCGTCTATCTGTATCAAGTGCGGCAAGTGGTGAGTCATGCCCAAGTGACCGAATTGGTTCGACGCCTTTTGTCGCCATTTGTTCAAGGAGCTGAATATGTTCTCGATCCCAGCCAAAAGCGACGTATTGATTCGTTTCAACTTGAACCGAAGCACATAATCCCTCAGTTTCTTTCGTTTCAGGGATAGATAAGTTTACATGATAATTGGTAACATCGATTCGTTTCTTAAAACGGTTATATACTTCAATTTGATAATTGTCGTATTCATAGAGAACGAGCTCATCTTGTTGATTCCATTTTAATCCAACTTTTTCTCCAGGAGCGAGTGGTTTCGGATCTGCTACATATTCAGTTGGTGATACAACTCCAGGTTCAGAAGAGAAAATATAGGAGCTCTCCGTCTCTACTTTCCAAACTGGGCGTAATCCAAGGGAATCGACACTGAAAACAGCTTCATCTTTATAACGTGAAATAATACCAGCTGGACCTTGTGCGAAATGCCCCCAAGCCTCACGTATATAAGTGTATAAGTTTTGTAAGTTTGTTTCGTAAAGTTTTATTTCATTAATAATTGGTGGAAATAATATATCCATTGCTTCAAATAAACTGTAGTTATACTGAACGAGAAGGGTTTCTAAGGTGCGGTTTAAATCTTGGGAATCACTGCCCCCGGCAGTAAGTGGTACATTAATCATTTCAGCTTGATCGCGTAATTTTGCAATCGTGTTAATTTCGCCATTATGTCCGAGAATGCTAAATGGTTGTACACGAAAAAAATTAGATAACGTATTAGTAGAATAGCGATTATGTCCTAGTGTCATAGTTGAAGCGATAAGTGGGTGTTGTAAATCATTGTAATAAGCAACGAGTGTATCGCCAGCACCGAGAACTTTATATACAACATGTTCATGACTTAATGAGGCAACATGAATTGCTTCATTTTCTTCGATTTTTATTGTTACAGAAAATAATGTTTGTTCAATATTTTTAACTTCACTTTCGGCGATAAGGGCAATTTGCCAAAATAAAGGTTCTTCTTGTTTACCAAGAGGACCGAGTGCATCTGAGTTTATTACATCATCATTTTCGAGAACAATTATAAAGCTTTCATTGTTTAGTTGCGTACGAATGTAATCTTTTAACTCAGCAATGTTTTCTTTTTTGTTTAGAAAAAAATGTCCAACGATAAAGTGGGGATGATCCACAATCGTTGGATTATATCCGCTACTTTTCAGTTTTTCATTCCAAAGTGCTTTTGGCATGTCGATATGAATTCCGATACCATCTCCTTCGCCATTAATGAAACCAGCTCTATGATTCATTTTGACTAGCGATTGTATACAAAGATCGATGTTTTCTTTTGTAGGAATTTTTCGTTTTTCCATAACGGAAACGATTCCACACGCATCGTGTTCTGCATTTTTATAATTCCGAAATAAAGACGGTGTCCATTTATTTTTTTTGTTGAGCATCCGTCAATCCCCCCTCTGGAAAATGAATTTTGAATAATCTTACTATTTAAGGCGTGAACTGCCTTGTATACATGGATAGTAAGGATATAAAAGAATATAAAACAGATAATTATGAATAATTATACTATTAATGAGGGATTTATGAAATAGAAAAAAGGAAAAAAGAAAGATGGGCTTTCTTTTTTCCTTTTGTAATGAAGAGATTATTTATTGTTCACTAGGGTACAAAATGCTCTGCCAACAGCTTCAATTGTATATTCAATATCTTCTTTTGTATGTTCTGTCGTTAAGAACCATGCTTCATATTTAGAAGGTGCTAAATTAATACCTTCTTGAAGCATCAGCTTGAAGAATCTACCGAACATTTCACCATCTGTATTTTTGGCTGCATCGTAATCTTCAATTGTATTTGTTGTGAAGTATACAGTTAATGCACCCTTTAGACGGTTTACTGTAATATCGATGTTATGTTTTGTAGCTTGATCTAAAATTCCTTTTTCAAGCATTGCGCCAAGTGCATCTAATTTCTCGTATACGCCTTCTTGTTGAAGTACTTCTAGGCAGGCAATCCCTGATGCCATAGAAGCAGGGTTCCCAGCCATTGTACCAGCTTGGTATGCGGGGCCGAGCGGTGCAACTTGTTCCATAATTTCTTTCTTACCACCGTAAGCACCAATTGGAAGTCCACCGCCGATAACTTTACCAAGTGCTGTTAAATCTGGGGTTACGCCAAGTAAGTCTTGAGCGCCGCCATACATAAAGCGGAAAGCAGTAATAACTTCATCATAAATTACTAGTGCACCAGCTTCGTGAACAAGTTCATTAACTTTTTCAAGGAAGCCAGGTTTTGGCTCAACAATACCGAAGTTTCCAACGATTGGCTCTACAAGGATAGCTGCTACTTCATGTCCCCATTTATCTAACGCTTCTTTTAAAGTTTCTACATTATTAAATGGAACAGTAATAACTTCTTGAGCGATACTTTGTGGCACACCTGCTGAATCAGGAATTCCAAGAGTAGAAGGACCAGAGCCAGCTGCTACAAGTACTAAATCGGAATGACCGTGGTAACAACCAGCGAATTTCATAATTTTTGTGCGGCCAGTGTAAGCACGAGCAACACGAATGGTTGTCATAACGGATTCTGTACCAGAGTTCACGAAGCGGACTTTATCTAAAGCGGGCATTGCTTCTTTTAACATTTTTGCGAATTTTACTTCTAATGCTGTTGGAGTACCGTATAGTACGCCGTTTTCAGCCGCTGTTTTAATTGCTTCTGTCACGTGTGGGTGAGCATGTCCAGTAATAATAGGGCCGTACGCTGCTAAATAGTCGATATATTTATTTCCATCTACATCCCAGAAATAAGCACCTTTTCCACGTTCCATTGCAACAGGAGAACCGCCTCCAACTGCTTTAAAAGAACGGGAAGGACTATTAACACCACCAACGATATGTTCTAAAGCTTCTTTATGTAACGCTTCTGATTTTGTGAAATTCACTACAATTCATCTCCTTACAAAAATCTATGTATTATTCTAACATGTTTTTTGAAAAGACGTATTGTTTGTGATAGAAGGAGCAGTTGGGTAAACTATTCGTTGTGACATTTAGGAAGGGGGTCCGATTATGAAATCGGTAATTGAGGTACAAGGGTTACGTAAAGAGTTTACAGCTTATTCAAGTCGTCCGGGATTAAAGGGTGCATTTCGCGATTTATTAAATCGTAATTATAAAATAGTACCAGCAGTAAATGATGTTTCTTTTACTGTAAAGCAAGGTGAAATGGTTGGTTATATTGGTGAGAATGGTGCTGGTAAATCAACGACGATTAAAATGCTTACAGGGATTTTGACTCCGACATCAGGACAAATTACAGTGAATGGAATGAATCCACACAAACAGAGAGAAGAATTTGTAAGAACAATCGGCGTTGTGTTTGGTCAGCGTTCCCAGCTTTGGTGGGATATTGCTGTACAAGAATCATTTCGTTTATTGAAGAAAGTGTACGGTGTATCAGACGCTCAGTATAAGGAACATATGGAACATGTTATTGAAACGTTAGATATCGGTCCTTTGTTAGATAAACCGGTACGGAAATTATCTCTTGGTCAAAGAATGCGTTGTGAATTGGCAGCGGCGTTAATTCATAATCCGCCGTTATTATTTTTAGATGAGCCAACAATTGGACTAGATGTTCTTGTGAAATTGAAAATACGAGAATTCTTAAAAGAGATGAATGAACGTTATAAAACAACAATTTTATTAACGACACATGATATTACTGATATTGAAGCTTTATGTGAACGCGTCATCATGCTTGATGAAGGGAATATTATGTATGACGGATCTTTAGATAATCTTCGTACGCAGTGGGGAGTAGAGAAGGAAATACATTTTCAGTTTGTTGCCCCAGTTTCATACCAGGAGTTATCAATGGTTATGCCAGATAGCCATGTTGTTTGGTTAAAAGCGAAAGAAGAAAACGCATGGGTTGCAAAAATACCGAATGAAGAAGTTATCATTTCTATGTTGATTTCTAAAGTAGTACAAGCCTTTCAAATTAAAGATTTGAAAATTAACGAAGTGTCTACAGAGGAAATTATTCGTAACATTTATGAAGAAGGTATTATGCATGGGTAAGTATATTGAAATGATTCGGATTCGCTTTTTAATGATGCTTGCTTATCGTACAAATTATTACAGCGGGATTTTAATTTATACGATTAACATTGGTGCGTATTATTTTTTATGGCAAGCAATTTATAGCGGGAAAGAGAATATTGAAAGTTTATCTATTTCACAAATGACTACGTATATTGCGATCGCATGGATGGCACGCGCTTTTTATTTCAATAATATAGATAGAGAAATTGCGATGGAAATTCAAGAAGGACGCGTGGCGGTAGAGCTAATTCGTCCGTACAACTATTTAGGTATGAAAGTTATGCAAGGGCTTGGAGAAGGGATATTTCGTTTTGCTTTCTTTTCGATTCCGGGCATGGTTATTGTTACGTTATTATTTTCATTACAAATTACAACGAATTTTCAAACGTGGTTATATTTCTTCTTATCTTTAATATTTAGTTTTATCATTAATACACAAATAAATTTAATGACAGGAATGCTTACATTCTTCTTATTTAATAATAGTGGAATTATGTATGCGAAACGTGTTGTTATCGATTTATTTTCTGGTTTATTATTACCGATTAGTTTTTATCCGTTATGGGCCCAAAAAGCAATGGTGTTTTTACCGTTTCAAGCAATTAGTTATATTCCAAGTATGATTTTCTCTGAAGGTATACAAGGAAGTAAGTTATATGAAGCTTTATTATTTCAAGTGATTTGGGCAATTATACTTATTATTCCAATTGTACTGATGTGGAAAACGGCGAGAAAACGTCTAATCGTACAAGGGGGATGATGAGATGATATATATAAAATTATTTTTGCAATATGCAAGTCAATATATAAAAACAAAATTGGAGTATCGTGGCGATTTTATCGTCGGATTACTTTCAGATTTATCACTACAAGCTGTTAATTTAATCTTCATTCTCGTTGTGTTTGGGCATACCCAAGCACTAAAAGGGTGGAGCCGAGAAGAAGTAATCTTTATTTATGGGTTCTTTTTAGTACCGTTTGCCATTTTTTCAGCTTTCTTTAATATATGGGACTTTAATGATCGTTACATTATTAAAGGAGAAATGGACCGTATATTAACGAGACCGATTCATAGTTTATTTCAAATTATATTAGAAAGAATGGAACTTGAATCTTTAATTGGAGCTATTACGGGGATTATTGTGATGGGTTATGCAGCAATGGAGCTGCAATTATCTTTTTACTGGTATGATTTCTTCTTATTCCTACTCATGGTAGGGGGAGGGGCACTTGTGTACGGCGGGATATTTGTTACGCTTGCAAGTTTTGGCTTTTGGTCGGATGCGAAAAGTTCCATTATGCCGCTTATGTATAACATAGGGAATTATGGACGCTACCCTGTTGATATTTATAACCGTGTTATTCGCTTTGTTTTAACGTTTGTTTTACCGTTTGCATTTGTTGGGGTATATCCAGCAGCATACTTTTTAAGAAAAACAGAGTGGAATAGCTATGCTTTCGCAACTCCAATTGTTGGTGTTATCTGTTTTACTATTGCAATTACCCTCTGGAATCAAGGGGTTAAACGATATCGTGGTGCAGGAAATTAATTATAGAAGCTTGTTCGTTTCTAAGGGATAAATCAGCTACAGTCCTCATACATATAAAACGAGGTGGAGGACATGTTATGGGGATTTATTCTATTAATTGCAGCAATCGCTATTTTGAGAAGTGTCCAATTATTATGGAGTTCATATTCAAATTCCAATCGTTTCTTTTCGCTGTACAATTTAGCTACGTTGTTTTTGATTTATACAACGGTACTGATTGCGTTTGGATTAAGTTATGTTGTGCTAGAGGAAATGGGTTTTGCAGTTTTGAAAGAAGATGGGGATAGGTTAAGTGCTCATTCCTTTCAGCTCGTTGAAATATGTTTATATTTTAGCGCGGTTACTTTATTGTCCGTTGGATATGGTGATATAGCTCCGATTGGAATCGGAAGATGGATTGCAATTGGAGAAGCGCTAATTGGATATACATTACCGTTTGCCTTTGTGGTAAGGACTGTAATGGACAATGAAAAATAAGGTAGTATTTGTTATAGTAATAGAAAAGAAAAGGAGTGATAATAATGATTACAGTAGGAGAAATGGCACCGGAATTCACATTAGAGGGAAGTACCGGGGAACAAATTCGCTTAGCTGACTTCCGAGGTAAAAATGTAGTTTTATATTTTTACCCGAAAGATATGACTCCGGGATGTACAACTGAAGCATGTGATTTTCGTGATGCATATGGATTATTTCAAGAGAAGGATACGGTTATACTTGGTGTAAGTCCAGATTCAGCAAATAGACATATGAAATTCATTGAGAAGCATGAGCTTCCATTTGTACTTTTAGTAGACGAAGATCATAAAGTAGCAGAATTGTACGATGTTTGGAAGCTGAAAAAGAACTTCGGAAAAGAGTACATGGGAATTGAGCGTTCTACATTCCTTATTAATAAAGACGGTGAGCTTGTAAATGAGTGGCGTAAAGTGAAAGTGAAAGGGCATATTGAGGATGTTCTTTCTTATATAAAATAAATCTATATTAATGAGGAGAAAAAATACATATGTAAGGCATGCGTCTATACATATTTTCTTGCGATACATAAAGTGAAAGTGTAGGGCATACCTCCTCAGATGATAGTATTCCAAGTGCGATTATGTCGCACTTTTTTCTATGTAAATGTATAGGGAATGGGGGAAGATACATAAGAATAAGGCTATATACGAAAATAAACCACATACTTATAGTAGAAATATTGACGATTTATAAGAAAAAGAGTACACTCTTTATAAGAATTATAAAATAATAATCCGTATAGAATCGGGGTGCATGACGGTGGTCAAAGAAGAATTAAAAGAAGCGCTAGAAATGCTGAAAAATACGGGTGTACGCATTACTCCACAGCGTCATGCTATTTTAGAGTACCTTGTGGAATCTATGACGCACCCAACAGCGGATGACATTTATAAAGCATTAGAAGGTAAGTTTCCAAATATGAGTGTTGCAACTGTCTATAATAACTTACGTGTGTTTAAAGAAGTTGGACTTGTAAAGGAATTAACTTATGGGGATGCTTCAAGTAGATTTGATTATGTTACAAGTCAACATTATCATGTGATTTGCGAAAAATGTGGTAAGATTGTTGATTTTCCTTATGGAGGATTGGAACAGCTTGAAGAGGAAGCTGCAAAAACGACAGGCTTCGTTATTAATAGTCATCGCTTAGAAATTTATGGCGTTTGTCCAGAGTGTCATAAGGCGTAATATATAATAAAGAAAGAGGCTGACGGCTATACGTCGGCCTCTTTCTTTATTATATATGGGAATCGTGTTAGACTCATGAGGATTTAAAATGTTAAGTGAAGAATCAAATTTAATAAGAACAAATACAAGAGGTGATTTCTTAGTTAAGAAATCACCTTTTTAATGAGATGAAACTTCTTTAGTTTTGTAAGCTCCATATACCTATGATTTATAACTCTTCTTATTATATTTCTCATCAAATTCTTTTCCTTCTAGATTTCGATCAAGTGTTAAAGGTTGATTGCAATGCATACATGCGTCGACACGACCGAGCATTTTTGTTGGTTTATCGCAGCTTGGACAAATAATTTGTATCGTTTTTGTAGATAACATACCAATCCAAAAGTAAACAACAGTGCTAGCGATGACAGCTAAAAAACCAACCATCATAAAGGTTGTCATAATAATGATGTTTTCGCGAAAAAAGACACCTAAGTATGCAATGAAGAGGCCGATAAATACTAAACTCAATGCAAAGGTTCGGATTTTATTAATTTTGTTCGAATATTTAATACCCATTCCCACCACACTCCTATAGAAATAATATAACACACAATTTAGAATATTTTATGGAAACGAAGGTGATGATTAAATTTATCACTTATTAAAGAACAGTAGTGTTTTCTTTTAAGATGCAATACAGAAAGAGATTAGGTGGAAGGAGCATGTCTATAAAAGAGGAGTAGTAATTTTTTTCTATAGTTAATTTAGTTTTTTAACGGGATGTGAAATTTTTTCAGAAAAAGTATTGACCCTATATATACTGCGTGATATATTAATAAACGTCGCTGATGCGGAAACGCAGTAAACGACAAAAAAGAAATTTGAAAAACTTAGTTGACATTGAAAAACGAAGATGTTAACATAAGGAAGTCGCAATTGAGCGGCGAAGTAGTTCTTTGAAAACTGAACGAAACAAACAACGTGAACGTCAATTTTTATTTTTAGATGCTAGACAAACTAACTTTATTGGAGAGTTTGATCCTGGCTCAGGATGAACGCTG
>NZ_JAWRYM010000404.1:0-278 GCF_046534555.1 Bacillus sp. SIMBA_074
GTACCGACGACGATTGAAATGGATGATGTTACGTATCATCTGGAAGAGCAGTATACCGGACGAGTGAATGTCGTGGGCAAGGCTCCTTTCCATACATCTGGAGAGCAGTACATCTGGCAATTCCAATCCGATCAGCGTCAACTGCTGCGAATTGAATGGCAGGATGGCCGATTCATGCTATATGAAGGGGAGACTGTCCTTTCAGCTGATGTGCAGGTCTTACGCGGAACGTAGGGGGTGAGAATATGCCACAAAGTTGGATGAAATTGATCAAGCTC
>NZ_JAWRYM010000405.1:0-278 GCF_046534555.1 Bacillus sp. SIMBA_074
GGATGGGTTATATATACGATGTGCGGCGACCAATTTAATGGGTGGTCAACACTCCGCTATTCGACTTTAACGTGTATTTTGGGAACAACAGTATCTGCAATCATAACATTCCTTGCAACTTTAATTGGCCTGCCTTTCCCCACAGCAGAGGTTATTGAATCCATTTATGGCGAGATGATTTTCATGATTATTTTCCCGGGTGCCATTGCACTTTTAAGCTGGAATTTAGGTATTAAACTTTTAACGCCCATTAATGGCATTCTATTTATCAATTTAGT
>NZ_JAWRYM010000406.1:0-278 GCF_046534555.1 Bacillus sp. SIMBA_074
CTCGCGAACCAGCCGACCCTGCTCGCCCGAGCGCCCCTGCGCGTCGAACGGCGTCGAGAGGACGAGCGCGGCGGCGCCCTGAGCCCAGCGGTCGTCCTGCCATGACTCGACGGCCACCGGGATCGCGCGATTGCGAGGTATGAGTCCCGCGCGGAAAGCAGGCTCGAACCCGAACGACCAGTGCCGCCACGAGTCGACGCCCTCGCCGAGCACGATGAGGATCTCGGGGTCGATCACGTTGACGATGCCGGCGACCACCCGGCCGAGCAGGTGGCCCG
>NZ_JAWRYM010000077.1:0-1077 GCF_046534555.1 Bacillus sp. SIMBA_074
AGGCGAGAATCAGATTCCTTGAAGCAGAAAATGACTTCCTTAAAAAACTGGAAGAGCTAGAAAGGGAGGCTCTGAAAAAGAAATGATTCTAACTGCTGCTGAGAAGTTCTATCTGATTGAAAGGACGATCAGAATACACCAATTAAAGAAGGCTGTTTCTTATCTATGCAAATTGGCTGGTGTAAGTCGAAGTGGCTACTATGATTGGTTAAAGGCAGCTCCTTACCGTGAGCTTCGTGAAGAACAGGATGAATTGGACATAGAATTGATCAGAAATATTTTCATCAGTAAAAAGGAAAAAGTAGGCGCCCTCCAAATCAAAATGATTATGGAGAATGACTACTCGGCCGTCATGAATCATAAGAAAATCAGACGGTTGATGACAAAATATAATCTCCTAGCGAAAATCAGAAGGGCCAACCCGTATCGGAAGATGGCCAAGGCAACCAAGGAGCACCTTACTTGTCCAAACCTCCTTAATCGTGAATTCAATCAGGAGGTGCCAGGGAAGGTCCTGCTTACTGACATTACCTATCTTTATTATGGGAAAGGCCAAAAAGCGTATTTATCCTGCGTAAAAGATGCCGCCACAAAAGAAATCGTTACGTACCATTTATCTACTTCATTAGAAATGGATATCGTTTACGAGACTTTAAATAAGCTAAAGCAGGCTGTGTGTCACGAGTTCCATCCGAGTGCAATCCTTCATTCTGACCAGGGGTTCCATTACACCCATCCGCTATTTCAACGCAAAGTGAAGGAACTTGGGATAACCCAATCCATGTCCCGCAAGGGAAACTGTTGGGATAATGCGCCAATGGAAAGTTTCTTTGGCCACTTTAAGGATTTGGCAGAATATAAAACATGTACTAATTTAACGGATGTGAAGGAAGAAATTGATCGAGTTATTGAAGAATATAATGAACATCGTTATCAATGGGGGCTAAGGAAAATGGCCCCGGTACAATACCGGGACCATTTATTAGCTGCTTAGGCACTTTTTTATACTGTCCGTAAAATGGGGCACAGTTCAATATAACAAGGCTTCTTTTTAATGAGCTTCTCCTATAATTATAG
>NZ_JAWRYM010000407.1:0-278 GCF_046534555.1 Bacillus sp. SIMBA_074
TGCATGAATTAATTCAGCTAAAAATAAGTGAAAATCACAATTTGCGTCAAGCTCGATAATAGGAGTTCCTATGCTTTTATTATCAATATCTTGATAGGTAGTGATTATTATCCGTAATGTATTCCTATCTACTCTTCTAATCAACCAATTTGAACCAATCGGCTCGAAATTCCAATCAAAACTGACCTCTTGTTTTACTTCATCTCCTGGGACTATTTCATATATGAGACTCAACACCCCCTCTACCAAATCAATGAGAGGTTCAGTTAAATAACTAG
>NZ_JAWRYM010000408.1:0-278 GCF_046534555.1 Bacillus sp. SIMBA_074
GCACTACGTCTGAGCGACGCGCGCCGACAACGCGGGGTAGGTTGGTCGGATCGAGCCGATCCGGGTCGATGTAAAGGAGTTCGCCCACACCGAGTCGGGCGAGGTATTCCCCGATGAGGGAGCCGATGCCGCCGAGCCCCACAACAGCAACCTTGGAGCTGGCGAGGATCGCCTGCCCGCGATCGCCAAAAATACGGGCTTGGCGGTCGTAGGTGGGGTCTGCCACCTTGGCCGGCACAGGCTCTCGAGTGAGGGAGAGCTGGGGTCGTCCCACGACG
>NZ_JAWRYM010000078.1:0-1018 GCF_046534555.1 Bacillus sp. SIMBA_074
TGAAGTGACCCCCGAAAGTTAGACAGGTCGTTTCATTAGGCAGCCTCTAGGGTATGAGCCCGGTATTGTACCGGGCTCATACCCTTTAATTTTGCCTTAATTCTTTTATGATTATAGTATTCTATATACTTTGCTAATTCTTGTTTGAAATGTGTTATACTTTCAAATTCTTTTCGATACAGAAATTCCGATTTCATGATACCGAAGAAATTTTCAATAACGGCATTGTCATAACAGTTTCCTTTACGAGACATACTTTGAGTTATGCCACACTTCGTAAGAGAATGACGGTATTGTTTCATTTGATAGTGCCAGCCTTGATCAGAGTGAATGAGGAGTTTATCCTGATCTGTTACACGTTCAAAAGCTTGATCTAACATTGTTGAAACAAGGGAATAGGTAGGTCTTGAACCAATGGTATAGGTGATAATTTCACCATTAAATAAATCCAATATTGGCGATAGATATAACTTCTCCCCAAATAACTTAAACTCCGTAATATCTGTAACCCACTTCTCATTTGGTTTTTCAGATTGGAAGTTGCGATTTAAAATATTCGGCGCAATTTTCCCAACTGTCCCTTTATAAGAGCGATATTTTTTTATACGAACCAGACATTTTAACCCTAATTCTTTCATAAGACGATACACCTTTTTATGATTTACTTTGTGCCCACGATTCATAAGTTCATCGCGAATACGACGATAGCCATAACACCCATCGTGTTCATCATAAATAGCTTGAATCAGTGCTTTTACCTCCGCATTTGGATCAGGACGATTGAACTGTTTTATCCAATAATAGTACGTACTACGCGGAATATTAGCGAGTTTAAGTAACTCCTTAACAGGAAATTCATGCCTTAACTCATAGATTACTTCCGCTTTGTCTTGTTTTGTGATTTTTCCTTGTTTTGAACTAAGGCATTCAACTTTTTTAAATATGCATTTTCCATACGTAAACGTTCATTTTCCGCTTGTAAGGCTTCGATTGATCCTTCAACTACTGGTTTTATATT
>NZ_JAWRYM010000409.1:0-278 GCF_046534555.1 Bacillus sp. SIMBA_074
GAGTGAATTCTCCCTACGAGAAATAGTTCTTATCGTCGCCGATAACCACGGGGATGCGGAGCCTGTGCGGCGTAGCGCGCGTGCGTGTTGCCGCGTAACCCTGCGCCCTCGATTGTTCGCGTACACCAGAGGGCCAGGTCGCGATTCCTCGCAGTCACGCCACGGCCGAGGAACTGCGAAAAGAGCCCGCGGGCATCCACCGGTCTGCAAGTGCCCCAGCCTGGGTATGCGTCCCGGGTTGCCCCTGTCACGACGAAACGCGGGTACCGGCCAGTCGG
>NZ_JAWRYM010000410.1:0-278 GCF_046534555.1 Bacillus sp. SIMBA_074
GCCGCGGTTTCTCACGGCGAGGGGTACTCGATCAACACCGATTTCGGCGGGCACGGTGTGGGCCGAATCATGCACGGCGATCCGCACGTCCCCAATGACGGGCGAGCAGGACGAGGATTCCCGCTGCGCGAGGGCCTGGTGTTCGCACTCGAGCCGTGGCTGCTCGAGACGACCGCCGAGCTCATCACCGACCCTGACGGCTGGACCCTCCGGAGCGTGGACGGATCCCGAGGCGCTCATTCGGAGCACACGGTGGCCGTGACGGCCGATGGCCCCAT
>NZ_JAWRYM010000411.1:0-278 GCF_046534555.1 Bacillus sp. SIMBA_074
GGTCATCAGGGTTCGGGTTCCTCAAGTGGGCAGCGCGGGTTTATTGGTGTAGACGGAGCGCACCGACGTTCGTGACGCGAAGTCGCGAAAAAAGTCGCGGTCGCGACTGCGCTCACTGCTCCCGCTGGAGGAGTGACCCTGCAAACGGGCTCGCCCTGACGCAGAGCCCTCAGCTGTCGAGGAAGTTCCCGAGTTCCGCTCGGTCAGGCCTCAGCGCCTGCGAGCGCCGCGTGCCCGGCCACGCGTCGCGAGATTCCACAGCCCGGCCACGAGCAGCG
>NZ_JAWRYM010000412.1:0-277 GCF_046534555.1 Bacillus sp. SIMBA_074
GGCACATTGGCTGCTAGTACTGCACATGAAATAAAAAACCCACTAACGGGCATAAAGGGACTGGTACAGTTACTGGTTGAAAAACATCCTGAAGAACAAGATCAGTTTTATTACTCTGTCATCATGAAGGAAATTGAACGGATCAATAGTATCGTGAGCGAGTTTTTGATTTTAGGGAAACCCATGGTCCAGACCTTATCCTTATATGATATTCGCAGTATCATTGCCGAATTGAGACCAATAATAGAATCAGAAGCACGTCACTTCAATATTGAAG
>NZ_JAWRYM010000413.1:0-277 GCF_046534555.1 Bacillus sp. SIMBA_074
GGTCGAAGCCGGCACTCTGCCGAAGGAGCGGCTCGAAGAAGCGGCGACGCGGGTGCTCACGTTACGAACCCAGTTGTCCGCGGCGTCGGCGCGATGGACGCTCTGCGCCGACTGCGAACCGGCGGGGTGACGCTCAGGCCGCTTCTCGTGTGCCGTCGCCGAGCCACGCGTCCAGCAGAGCCCTGCGCAGTGCGGTGCCGCGTTCGGCGAAGACGCGCTGCCGGCGCACATACTCCGCCTTGCCCTCCGGCGTCTCGATGCGGACGGGGGTGACATC
>NZ_JAWRYM010000414.1:0-277 GCF_046534555.1 Bacillus sp. SIMBA_074
TGGAACATCCGCCGCCTCCACCTCGGCCGGGTCCTGGATGTGGGGAGCGGTCTCGGCCGCAACCTCGCGCACCTCGGCAACAACGGCGTGGGGGTGGACCACAACGCGGAGACTGTGGCGATCGCCCGGGCGCGCGGGCTGACGTCGTTCACGAGCGACGAGTTCCCGACGACCGAGTACGCGAAACCGGGCGCGTTCGACTCGATGCTGATGGCGCACGTGGTCGAGCACGTCGACGCGGACTTCGCCGTGGAGCTGGTGCGCATGTACCTCCCGT
>NZ_JAWRYM010000415.1:0-277 GCF_046534555.1 Bacillus sp. SIMBA_074
ATAGGGACTCGGGACATGTTTTCCACTCCTCCCGCCACTACCACATCCATATCTCCCGACAAAATGGCTTGGGAAGCGAAATGGACAGCCTGCTGACTTGATCCGCATTGACGATCAATCGTCGTTCCCGGAACTTCAATCGGAAAACCGGCAATCAGTGCAGCAACGCGTGCTATATCACCCGCCTGTTCGCCAGCCTGTGAAACACAACCTAAAATGACATCATCGACAATCGACGAATCAATGCCTGCCTTTTCAATCAGCTTCCTCAATACTT
>NZ_JAWRYM010000416.1:0-277 GCF_046534555.1 Bacillus sp. SIMBA_074
GTCCAGACACTGCGCGACGGGTCAAGCGTCATTGCATCGATCAGGTCGACTCGCGCTCCGCCCGCGATCTGTTGCAGGCCGCTAATCTCGCTGATAAAAACCGGCGAAATTATGTTTGCACTGCCGTAGCCGGTAGGCGGCTGACCGGTCGCGAGTTCGCCGATTACGGCGATACTTTTTACGCTGCTGTGGCTAAGCGGGAGCACGTTGCCCGCGTTCTTGAGCAACACGATTCCCTCGCGCGCCACATCGAGTGCGGCGCGCTCCGCGAAGGCAG
>NZ_JAWRYM010000417.1:0-277 GCF_046534555.1 Bacillus sp. SIMBA_074
GGCTTTTGGGGCGCCGACATTATTAACCATGTGGGTGAGCGGGTATTTTCCAGCCGGGCAGATGGCTTTACCGGCGATGGCACTGCACTGGGCTGGATTGGCGACGCCGCCACCGGCACTTTAGTGTCGCCTACTTTTACCATTAGCGAAAAGTACCTTAATTTCCTGATTGGTGGCGGCACGAATCCGTTCGACCATCCACGGGCCACGGCCGTGGTGTTGCGGGTAAATGGCAAGATTGTCCGGCATGCATCAGGCAATGGTGAAGCCAATAAAG
>NZ_JAWRYM010000418.1:0-277 GCF_046534555.1 Bacillus sp. SIMBA_074
GACAAACAACGAGAAGGAAGGCGGAGAAGACATGATTAGAATTACAGTAGTGGGAAGTTCCTCAATGGACTTAGTGGTGACATCAGCAAAGCGGCCAATGGCCGGGGAAACGGTTTTAGGAGAGTCTTTTATAACGGTTCCTGGAGGGAAAGGAGCCAATCAGGCTGTGGCAGCGGCCCGACTTGGTGCACAAGTATCGATGGTTGGATGTGTAGGTGATGATGTCTATGGAGAGATCATATTAGATAACCTGAAAAAAAATCATGTAAACACAGAG
>NZ_JAWRYM010000419.1:0-277 GCF_046534555.1 Bacillus sp. SIMBA_074
TGTATTTCGGCCTGAGCTCGCTGCTGATCCAGTGGATCAGCGTGATCACCCTGTGCGTGTTGCGGATCGCGCGGACGCCGCTGGCCAGGCTGCGCCCGCTGGCGATCGTCTGGGCGACGGTGAGCACGCTGCTGCTGGCCACCGCGGCGGTCTGCGCCGCGGCCTGGCTGCTGCTGCGCAATTTCCCGCGCCTGTCGCAACCGGACTGGTGGGTGCTGTGGCTGCAGTTCAGCGGCATCGCGCTGGTGGTGGGACTGGTTGGCGCGGTGATATTCCA
>NZ_JAWRYM010000420.1:0-277 GCF_046534555.1 Bacillus sp. SIMBA_074
GGAGAGGCTGCAATGCCTGAAAACAATGATAATTTCGATAAATATACCCCTTTTTTTTCCGCATCTTCCTCACAACTTTTTTTACAAAAATGTTATATGCGTGAAAGAATAGAAGATGCAGAAATGAAAAGTTACGAAAACTGCTATCCATTTATATACCATCTTGAACATGGTAAAACATATTATAATCAGGCTGCCATAGCTCCACTTTCCATACAGCCAATCCTAATATTTTATGGATTCGCCCAATTGTTAAAGGCCTGCCTGCTCACTATTG
>NZ_JAWRYM010000421.1:0-277 GCF_046534555.1 Bacillus sp. SIMBA_074
GGGTACGATGGATGAAGGATCTTTCTTATCCATTACAATCCGGGTAAAGGGCCTGTACCAAAAATAAAGTTTTCCGCTGTGGAACGTGCCTCTGCCTGGTAGTTTTCCGCAAGCACGGCTCCAAAACCACCCATCATTCCGTTTACAAAAAACCCTAGGAGTGCGCTGCCCCACAGCAGTACCGCTTCCTCTTTAAAAACAAAGAAGTACAGCACACAAGCGATCGTTCCCCCGATGTAGTAAATCGAAAACGTCTTTTTGCGACCGATTTTATCAG
>NZ_JAWRYM010000422.1:0-277 GCF_046534555.1 Bacillus sp. SIMBA_074
TATTGTACGAGAAGACGCTTTTCAGGCCAAATTGGAATGGGCGTGCCCAAAAAACAATTGGACGCTGCAATCGGTTATATACGTGACACACCGGCAGTTCGGGATGTCCTTATTTCCGGCGGTGACGGATTATTGATCAATGATACGATCCTTGAATATATCCTCAAAAATTTAAGGGAAATTCCTCATGTTGAAATAATCAGGATAGGTACACGGGCTCCGGTTGTTTTTCCTCAAAGAATCACTGAAAATTTATGTACCATTTTAAAAAAGTATC
>NZ_JAWRYM010000079.1:0-862 GCF_046534555.1 Bacillus sp. SIMBA_074
CACATATATGTTAAGGTTGAGAAGGTTACCATATATGGAGGTGGATTATATGTTTCAAATTGGCGATAACATTGTTTATCCAATGCACGGAGCAGGTATAATTGAAGCCATAGAAGAAAAAGAATTCTCAGGAAAAAAACAACAGTATTATGTTATAAAAATGTCGATCAGTAATATGCAAGTCATGATTCCTATGGGGAAAATATTAAGTTCGAGTATACGCCCAGTTACTGATATACTTGCATTAAAACACATTATACAAATTTTTCAGCATGGAGAATCAGATAAATTATTGCCGTGGAAACAAAGGTATAAAGTGAACACGGACAAAATAAAAACGGGTGAAATACAAGAAGGTGCTGAAGTTGTACGTGATTTAATGCGTATGAAGAAAGAAAAGGCACTTAATACAAGCGAAAAAAAAATGTTGGATAACGCACATGAATTTTTGATTAGTGAACTAGGATTAATTAAAGGAATCACTGAAAATCAAATAAAAAGTTTCTGTTAAGATTCATTATAGATAATGTATTACATCCCCCGAAAATATCCTGAATTTTTCGGGAATATGATGATTATTAAAAGTAAATCATTTCAAAGACATTCAACTTCTTTAACTCACTTTTAGAGTAGGAACCTCTTTTGTTATTACTTCAATCTAATCCATTTTTATTTTTAAATTTCTTTTACGAACGTTCGAAGTTTCATCAAATAACTCGATTAAATAGTCACTTGATTTTGCAATCCTGATTCACACTGGCACGGACAAGGAGCCGTAAGGATGAAAGAGAGGTAGGGCTTTCATTGTTTTAGGTAATATACTATCTAAGTCATTATTTCTAGAAGAAAAAACAATCAATCT
>NZ_JAWRYM010000423.1:0-277 GCF_046534555.1 Bacillus sp. SIMBA_074
TGCCCGGTCGAGATTACCGCTGCTGCGTTCCGATCGGTGACGACGGCAGTCAAAGCGGCGACCCTCGCATCGGTATCTGGCGCGCCGAGGTCGAACAGCCGTCCGACGATGCCGTGCACGCGTTCTTTGCGGAAAACGAGGAAGCGATTCGCGAAAAGCACATTCGCATCTTCCGCAACCTCGATCTTGCGGCAACGGATGGTAAGGCGAATGTTCCCGTTGATGCACCGCAGAGCGTGCAGGCGCTCCATACGGATTGGGCGGAGTATCGCCAAGC
>NZ_JAWRYM010000424.1:0-277 GCF_046534555.1 Bacillus sp. SIMBA_074
CGTGCACTTCGGTCTCGAATCCTTCTCACCCGACCAACTCCGTGACGCTCTGGAGACCGCACACCGGCTCGGCCGCCCCGTCGTGTTCACCGTGCACGACCTGGAGAACCCGCAGCTCATCGACCAGAGACCGTATCGGGAACTGCTCGATGTGATCGTCCCGTCAGCCGATCAGCTCGTCACGCTCACGTCGACAGCGGCGGACGAGATCGAACGGCGATGGCAGCGGCGCAGCACCGTGCTGGCCCACCCGACGCTCGTCGACGGTGCGGCCTCG
>NZ_JAWRYM010000425.1:0-277 GCF_046534555.1 Bacillus sp. SIMBA_074
CGGATGCCTCCTGTTTTCATTAATTTAATATTAAGGAAATCAACAGCATGTTCATTCAGGAGCCTCATGGCATCACGAGGGGAAAACAAACTTTCATCGGCCATGATGGGCACTTGGACGCACCTCTTTATTTCTTTTAAACCTTCGATATCATGGGCTTGCACGGGTTGCTCCACCAAATCAACGTTCAGCTTCCTTTCCTCGAGTTCATGAATGATTGAAATTGCTTGTTTTGTTGTCCACCCTTGATTTGCGTCAATCCTGATAATAACTTGAT
>NZ_JAWRYM010000080.1:0-840 GCF_046534555.1 Bacillus sp. SIMBA_074
TCCTCTGTCACCTTTGGTGTTTCCGGTTTTAATGACTCTTCTATTTCTTCTGTTGTTTCTTCTTTATTTTCTTCTTCTGGTGTTACTAAGATCTCCGGTTTGTCTGTTACCTCTGGTTTCTCTAATACATTTGGCTCCTCTGTCACCTTTGGTGTTTCCGGTTTTAATGACTCTTCTATTTCTTCTGTTGTTTCTTCTTTATTTTCTTCTTCTGGTGTTACTAAGATCTCCGGTTTGTCTGTTACCTCTGGTTTCTCTAATACATTTGGCTCCTCTGTCACCTTTGGTGTTTCCGGTTTTAATGACTCTTCTATTTCTTCTGTTGTTTCTTCTTTATTTTCTTCTTCTGGTGTTACTAAGATCTCCGGTTTGTCTGTTACCTCTGGTTTCTCTAATACATTTGGCTCCTCTGTCACCTTTGGTTCTTCTGGCTTTTCTTCTTTCAAGTCTTCTGTTGTTTCAACTTGTTCTTGCTCTTCTGTTGGTTTTACCGACACTTCCGGCTTTTCTTTCACCTCTGGCTTTTCAAGCACATTTGGCTCCTCTGTCACCTTTGGTTCTTCTGGCTTTTCTTCTTTCAAGTCTTCTGTTGTTTCAACTTGTTCTTGCTCTTCTGTTGGTTTTACCGACACTTCCGGCTTTTCTTTCACCTCTGGCTTTTCAAGCACATTCGGCTCCTCTGTCACCTTTGGTTCTTCTGGTTTTTCTTCTTTCAAGTCTTCTGTTGTTTCAACTTGTTCTTGCTCTTCTGTTGGTTTCACCGACACTTCCGGCTTTTCTTTCACCTCTGGCTTTTCAAGCACATTCGGCTCCTCTGTCACCTTTGGTTCTTCCGGTTTT
>NZ_JAWRYM010000426.1:0-277 GCF_046534555.1 Bacillus sp. SIMBA_074
GTCAAGCAGGAGTACTCCGACCTGATTACCGGTCAGGATGATGTGCTGATTGGGCTGTGTGCGAACGGCGACTCCCAGACGATCGCCATCAGGATCGGTACAAATAATCAGGTCTGCTCCCTTTTTTCGTGCATATTTCAAGGCGAGTCTGAATGCTTCGGGATTCTCCGGGTTGGGTGAGCTTGCATATGTGAATTCAGGATCAGGATTGGCCTGTTCGGGTACGACCCTTACTTGTTGGAACCCACGATCTACTAGACCATGCAAGATCGGGTCG
>NZ_JAWRYM010000427.1:0-277 GCF_046534555.1 Bacillus sp. SIMBA_074
GTTTTAAATCGTATTGATCGCTCTACATTGGAACACTTTTTGTTCCATTTCAGAACACACCTCTGCTTATGTATTCTAGAAAGCGTTGTCATTTCCCCCTTTTTCGACTTGGTACGATATTTGCTTTTAGAAAAGGATGTACAGAAACAAGTGATAAATAGAGGAGGCGCTCGCATGATCTACGCTCAACCCGGCCAAGCCGGATCCAAGGTGACTTTCAAAAATCGCTATGAAAACTACATTGGGGGAAATTGGGTTCCACCAGTGAAGGGTGAAT
>NZ_JAWRYM010000428.1:0-277 GCF_046534555.1 Bacillus sp. SIMBA_074
GTGCCGATGAGTGCGGCCACGGGTGTCTCCGCGCCGATGCGGAGCGCCGCCGCAACCGAACCGCCGACGTCGAGCGCGAACCGCGTCGAAGCGGGGAGGTCGTGCGGCGGCTCTGTGCTCGCCGCGACGCTCACGGCGCGCTGGATCACATAGACGTCGACAACGGCCGCCAGAGGCGCCTCCGCGGCCTTGAGTGATGCCAGGGCGATCGCACACGCGTGACACTCCGGCGCGACGAACACCAGGAGGCGAGCGCGGGCGGCCGGGACGAGCAGAT
>NZ_JAWRYM010000081.1:0-769 GCF_046534555.1 Bacillus sp. SIMBA_074
TTTTTTTCCATTTCATCTCAAGAACAACGGAAACAAAAGAACGATCAAGATGAAATCGTGAAAGAAATCATATTAAAAGCACTTCGATTTAGAAATCGAAAGAAAGGGGCTCGTCAAATAAAAATGACATTGGCGGGTCATTTTCAAGTTGTCTACAATTTAAAGCGTATCCGTAGAATCATGAAGAAATATGAGATTGTCTGCCCGATTCGGAAAGCAAACCCTTATAAAAGAATGCTGAAAGCTTCAAAAGAACATCGAGTAGTGCCGAATCAATTAAATCGAGAATTTAAACAAAACACCCCAGGAAAAACACTTCTTACAGATATCACTTATTTAGTTTACGGTAAGAATAAAAGAGCTTATTTATCTACAATTTTAGATAGCTCAACCAATGAAATTTTAGCTTACCATGTTTCAGAACAGATGACATTAGACCTCGTAACAACAACTCTTCATAAACTAAAACGGAATAAGAGGATTCGATTGACTAACGGTGCATATATTCATTCAGATCAAGGAGCCCACTACACAAGCCCTACCTACCAAAAATTAGTCAAAAAGCTAAAGCTCGGACAATCTATGTCAAGAAGAGGAAACTGTTGGGATAACGCTCCACAGGAATCATTTTTTGGTCATCTGAAAGATGAAGCACATATAAAACCTTGCGAATCTTTTACTGAGTTGAAACAAGAGATTAAGAAATATATGACGTACTATAATCACTATAGATATCAATGGAATTTAAAAAAGATGACTCCTGTTGGAT
>NZ_JAWRYM010000429.1:0-277 GCF_046534555.1 Bacillus sp. SIMBA_074
CTGTAGTGTTGATTTTTCTGCCGCTGATTTACCCGTTTTAACCGGCACCTGCTAGTGAAGAAGATTGCAATGAATAAAACTGGATTAAAAAACAACGATATCAAATGGCAGCAACACACAACTGATGCTGTTCAGCGTGAAGCCTTATTCGGCCATAAGAGCGCGGTGATTTGGTTTACCGGCCTGTCTGGTGCCGGCAAATCAACTGTGGCCAATGCCCTGGAGCAGGCGCTGGTAGAGCAGGGTAAACATACCTACCTGCTCGATGGCGACAATG
>NZ_JAWRYM010000430.1:0-276 GCF_046534555.1 Bacillus sp. SIMBA_074
GAGCTGAGCCCAGAGTTCGTATCCCCCAACACCAATACTTTGTCAGGCTTTTCATTTAATATGATAGTTTCTAAATTCTTATAAATGGCCGCTAACTGTTCCCCGAGGGTTTGCTGCTGTTTCAACAAGACATAATCAGGGGTTCTTACCTGTAGCTGTTGAAAGAATATTTCGCTTAAGGATGTGGTGAAATTTTGTCCGGTGTGCACTAAAATATGTGAATCGGCATACTGATCTAATTTCTTGATTATTAGACTTAATCTGATGATTTCAGGT
>NZ_JAWRYM010000431.1:0-276 GCF_046534555.1 Bacillus sp. SIMBA_074
TGAAGGCCGCCACCGGCTCGGGTCTGAACTCGGCCTTCTTCACCTATATCGGCCCGACCGACAAGAAACCGCACGATGAAATCGATTTCGAGGTGCTGGGCAAGAATACGGGCAAGGTGCAGCTCAACCAGTATATCTCTGCCAAGGGCGGTAACGAAAAACTGGTACCGGTGGAAGGCGGAGCCGATGCCGGCTTTAACGATTACGCCTTCGTCTGGGAGCCTCAGCGCCTGCGTTATTACGTCAACGGCAAGCTCGTCCATGAAGTGACGGACG
>NZ_JAWRYM010000082.1:0-755 GCF_046534555.1 Bacillus sp. SIMBA_074
ATTGATGAATTGAGGAAAACACACCCACTCGCGTGGCTAATAAAAATCGGTGAAGTTTCAAGAGCTGGCTATTATAAATGGCGGAAGACTCAGTCTAAACGGTCTCTGAGACTTGAGAAAAACCTATGGATAAAAGAACATATATTAGCCATTCATAAGATACATCCGTACTACGGATATAAACGGATGACTCGAGCTTTATTCAGAGAGGGAATCGTTGTCAATCATAAGCGTGTTCGTCGTTTGATGAGAGAATTGGGGGTTACATCTGTTATTCGAAAGAAACGTCCATTCTATGGCCGAAGAGGATCCGTTGTATTTAAAAATGTTTTAAACCGTGAGTTCTATGCAGAGTCCATGTTACAAAAGTTAGTAACAGATATAACCTATGTGCGGATTGGAGACACGTTTGCCTACCTATCTGCCGTTTTAGATTTGTATAATAATGAAATTGTGGCATGGGAAGTTTCTTCTCGAAACGACCTTGAATTGGTTCATAATACGTTGAATCAGTTAAGGGACAAGTCATTCGAAAAGGGGGCCCTTCTTCACTCCGATCAAGGATTCCAATATACGACGAAATCATACGAAAGACAGGTAAAAGAACTCGGTCTTCAAGGAAGCCACTCTCGTCGAGGCAATTGTCATGATAACGCTTGTATAGAAAGTTTCTTCTCGCATTTAAAAACAGAGAAGTTATATTTGGTATGTCCAAAAACAGCAGAGGAAGCTTATGTAGCTAGCCAGGAGTATAT
>NZ_JAWRYM010000432.1:0-276 GCF_046534555.1 Bacillus sp. SIMBA_074
GTCGCTCGTACAGCCAGCCCGATAGCTGCTGTCGTTTTCCCCTTGCCGTCACCTGTATAAACCAAAAGCAAGCCCCGCTTTTTGTCTTGCTGACTCATCAAAGCCACCCCCTCATCGAAATAAAAAAACGCCTTGTTCTCCTCTTATCGTGTAAGGAAAACAAAGCGTGTGGATAGCATACTTCACCGATCCTCACCTCTTCCTTTAACCCGAAGGAATGCAGTGCAAAAACAAGAACAGGCAGGTCTCCTGGCTTGAGGATCATCGCTATTCTTC
>NZ_JAWRYM010000433.1:0-276 GCF_046534555.1 Bacillus sp. SIMBA_074
GTACTGCTGGCAGTAAAACTCCGACCGCCAAACGTTTAAACAAATTATTCATTATCATTTTCCTCCTATAAAATAAGATGAATATCAGCATACAAACCGAAGTAGCAGTTTAATTCCGTTAGGAGGTAAACCATCCTAGAGGAACCAGCACCAATGAAGGAAACAGTAACAATAAGATCAATACAATCACTTCAACGATCAAGAAAGGCCAAATCCCCTTCATGATTTCTTCCATACTGATCTTACTTATGCCGCACATGACATTTAAAACGGTTC
>NZ_JAWRYM010000434.1:0-276 GCF_046534555.1 Bacillus sp. SIMBA_074
GCCGATCAACCCGGCGGCGACGGTCGCGATCAGACCGGAGATGACGAGCGCGACGACGAGCCGGCTGAGCTCCTCCTCCTGCTCGGCCAGCCCGTACGAGACCTGGACCACCTTGCCGTGACGCACATCCGTCTCGGTCAGGTAGCGCTGGCCGTCCGCCGCAACGACCGACGACACGGAGCCGCCGTGGGCGATCACCCGGTCGAGAGCCGACTCGTCTGGCAGTCCCTCCGGCAGGTCGGGGGAGCTGTCGCGCCCGTCGGGCATGACCACCGT
>NZ_JAWRYM010000435.1:0-276 GCF_046534555.1 Bacillus sp. SIMBA_074
GGTAACAGATGCGCGATCTGTGGATGGTTGAAGAACATGCTTCGCAAATAATCCTGCGTCATGCTGTGCATCCAATCGAGCGACTGTGCCTTGCGACGGGCAGCGAACCTACCTGTCTGTATCGTCTTTTCGCGAAATTCATTCACGACATTCCATATATCCCCGATCCCTTCACCCGTCAGAGCCGAACACATATATGCTTTTGTTTCCCAACCTACCGTTGCTGGCTGCAAATAGTGCAGAGCACGATTATACTCGCCCTTTGCAATCAGTGCC
>NZ_JAWRYM010000436.1:0-276 GCF_046534555.1 Bacillus sp. SIMBA_074
GTAACTAACATCAATACGCTGCATTTAAACAAAAACGGATTTTGTACCAACTGACTAAATGCCTTAAACATACTTACTCCCTGCTCATTATTAACTGAAACAGGTTGATCCTTTCCTTTTTCCATTTTGGCACTATAGCCAAACACCCCTGTAGTGATGGCAATTGCTATCATCACTACTGTAAAATAATCCATACCTCCTTGCCAAATTCCTAATGCCAGTATGGGTCCAATAATACCTGGTATAAAAGAGAATAAAGAATAAAGTGAGATGCCC
>NZ_JAWRYM010000437.1:0-276 GCF_046534555.1 Bacillus sp. SIMBA_074
GGGCTCGCTCTGGGTTATTCTTGAAGTTCCCGCCGCTTATGCGGCCACCTTTTTGGCCGGCTTCTGCAGCCCGTTCTGGATTTTCCGCAAAATTGCCGGCACCGCCTCTACGTCCCGTCATAACGCCTCCGGTTTGAGTTAAGTAAAGCCAGATAAAGCATAGCCTTAACTTTTTCCCTCTGCGCTTAATCAGGCGTGCACAGCGCTCAGACTGCCGCATCGATCGTTTTTTGACGTTTTTAAGGCAAAAAAAAACCCGCTCAGGGCGGGGAAAAT